>CAYXDB010000103.1:0-6081 GCA_964463735.1 uncultured Ruminococcus sp.
CTGCCATCCGTTCCAGACCTCCTGGGGATCCACGACCCGTATGATCGGCGGTCTGATCATGACGCACGGGGACGACAACGGTCTGGTGCTCCCGCCGGCGGTGGCGCCCATCCAGGTCGTCATCATCCCGGTACAGCAACACAAACCCGGCGTGCTGGAACGCGCCCGGGAGGTGGCCGATGTCCTGCGGCAGGCCGGACTGCGCGTCAAGATCGATGACAGCGACAACAGCCCCGGCTGGAAATTCGCCGAATATGAGATGAAGGGCGTGCCGGTGCGCCTGGAACTCGGCCCCCGCGATATCGAAAACAACGCCTGCGTGCTGGTCACGCGCCACGACCGGGAAAAGACGGTCCACGCGCTGGACGGCATTGCCGATGCTGTGCGCGCACGGCTGGAGGCGGTGCGCCAGGGGCTGTACGAAAAGGCCCTTGCCAACCGCGAGCGCCGTACCTACGTCTGCCACACGCTGGATGAGATCACCGCTGTGCTGGCCGAGAAGGGCGACGGGTTCGTCAAGGCGATGTGGTGCGGCGATGAGCAGTGTGAAGACACGGTCAAGGAAAAGACCGGGGTCGGGAGCCGCTGTATCCCGCTGACGGAAGAAAAACTGGACGATGTATGTGTGTGCTGTGGCAGACCAGCGCGGCACATGGTAGTTTGGGGCAAGGCGTATTGATCTGCCCCACGCCTGGCATAGCAGAATGAGCGGCGCAGTGCCGCGATGGGAAGGAGGCGATGCGGTCATGGAGAGCACGCCGGAAACCAAAAAAATATTGCAGTGTCGCAGTGGCCGCATGGTCATCTTAGAGCGCGCAAAAGAGGCAGAGGCCACCACGGCGGCCGTGTCGGAACTGGCACGTGCCGGCAAGGAAGAAGGCTATGTCCTGTATGCCGAAAATGCCCTCAATACTTTGGGACAGGGGCGGGCGCCGGGGCTGTTCATCTGCCTGCTGGTACGCCCTTCCCTGCATGCGGAACGCGCGGGGCAGCTTTCTGCCATGGCGGCGGTGGCGGTGGCCCGTGCGATCGAAAAGGTCTCCGACATCGATGTCCGCATCCGCTGGGTCAACGACCTGTACCACCGCACGCACAAACTGGCCGCCGCCATGACGCAGGCGCAGATCCGCCCCAACGGATATCTGGATTATGCCGCCATCGGCGTATCGCTGGCCCTCTCCCCGGAAGATTTCCCCCCGAAGCTGGGCGATGTTATCCGCCATGTGTTTGAAGACGGGGTGCCCAGTTCCCTGCCCGACCGGCTGGCGGAGATGATCACGCTGGAATTTTTCAATCTTTATGACCGGTTGCAGAGCGACTCCAGTTATCTGGAGGAATACCGCCGCCGTTCTCTCCTGCTCGGCCATCATGTGCGCGTATTGCACGGCGGGGGGTACCGGCGCGGCCGCGTAGTCGGCATCGACAATTTTGCCGGTCTGATCGTGGAATTCAAGAACGCCCGGCGCGTGACAGTCTATTCCCGCTCCGAGGTCGTGTTGTAATACCATGCAAACAGAAAGAGCCGCCCGCGCTCCCCTTTCTCTGGGGAGCGCGGGCGGCTTTTCTTTTTATCCGGGGCATCAAACATTGAAGCGGAAGAGGACGACATCCCCATCCTGCATGACATACTCTTTCCCTTCTGAGCGCAAAAGGCCTTTTTCCTTAACGGCGTTCATGCTCCCTTCGCGGATCAGGTCATCATAGGCGACCACTTCTGCGCGAATAAAGCCACGCTCAAAGTCAGAATGGATCTTGCCCGCCGCCTGCGGGGCACGCGTGCCGCGCGTGATGGTCCAGGCACGCACTTCCTTGGGCCCGGCCGTCAGGTAACTGATCAGCCCGAGGAGCGAATAGCCCGCGCGGATCAACTGATCCAGGCCGCTCTCCTCGATCCCCAGGTCGGACAAAAATTCCCGCTTCTCGCTTTCTTCCATGCCGGAGAGCTCTGCCTCTATCTCCGCGCAGATCGCGATCAGCCCGGCATGTTCTTCCTCTGCCAGGGCCCGCAGGCTCTGGTACCCGGCATTGCTCTCCAGGCCCCCGGATATCTCATCTTCACTCACATTGGCCACATAGATGACCGGCTTCAGGGTCAGGAGGCGTGCCTCCTCCACCAGGGCCAACTCATCCTCCGACAAGGCAAGCGTGCGTGCCGTCCGGCCACCTTCCAGCGTCTCTTTGATCTTTTCCAGCACGTCCAACTCCGGCTGGAGAGACTTGTCATTCCGCACCAATTTGCTGATGCGATCCAGGCGGCGTTCCACCACCTCCAGGTCGGCAAAGATCAATTCCAGATTGATCGTCTCCACATCGCGCAAAGGATCCACCTTGCCGTCCACATGGATGATATCGTCATTGACGAAGCAGCGCACCACGTGCAAGATGGCATCCACCTCACGAATATTGCCCAAAAATTTGTTCCCCAGTCCTTCCCCGCGGGAGGCACCTTTGACCAGACCCGCGATATCCACGAATTCCATGACGGCGGGGGTGTACTTCTCCGGGTGATACATCTCAGAAAGGGCGTCCAGCCGCTTATCCGGCACAGCGACCACGCCCACATTCGGGTCAATGGTGCAGAAGGGATAGTTGGCCGAGGCGGCCCCCGCGTTGGTCAGTGCGTTGAACAGGGTGCTCTTCCCCACGTTGGGGAGCCCTACGATACCTAATTTCATGTATTTAAAAACTCCTTTGCTTTCGTGCGATAGGATCGCGCCGATCTTCTTTACCGTTTATTTTATCATAAACGCGCGATCTTTTCAATACCTTTTGCGCTAACAATGCAAAATTGCGCCCCTGCCATGCAGCAGGTCTGGTATCTATCAGAAGAGATAGTGTCCGGCGGAGAGGATGCGCGGGGCATGGCCGGGCAATGTCAGAGACGCGGTGGCGCCGGACGGGACATCGACCTCATAGGCCACGCGCCCCGCAGTATAATACCAATGCACCCGCACCGTGCCACAACGTGTTTCAAGCGAGGCTTCTGCAAAGCCAAGGGCGGGATGCGGATGCGGTGCGATGCGGATGTGCCGATACCCGGGCTGGGCGGCGTCCGGCTGGATGCCGCAGGCCACACCGAAGATCCAATCATACACGGCCCCGTAAGCGTAGTGGTTAAAGGAGTTCATATCCGCGCTCCAAAAACTGCCGTCCTCCTGGATGCTGTTCCAATGTTCCCACATCGTGGTAGCACCGTGGCAGACCGAATAGAGCCAGGAAGGCGAACGCTCCTGCAACAGGAGGGTATAGGCCACGTCGGTATAGCCATTTTCGGACAGGGCGCGCAACAGATAGGGCGTGCCAACAAAGCCGGTGGTCATGCGATCGCCATTTTCGTGTATCAGGGAGACCAGTTTTTGGGCGAGCAGGGGGCGCTCCCCTTCCTCACACAGGCCAAAGTGCAGGATCAATGCCAATGCCGTCTGCGTGACCCCGCGGCGCACCGTATCAGACGGCTCACGGCCCGGCGGGGGCACCTCGGTATAGGGCAATGTTTCCCGCGGCATGCCGCCTTCCTCCATAAAATAGGCGCGGAAGGCGGCGCGGATCTTCTCATACAGGGCGCGGTAAGGTGCCATATCCCGCCCCAGTGCTTCCCCGGCCTGCACCAGCAGGTGCGTGGAATGGGCAAAGAAGGCGGATGCGATCAGATCATTGGAGGTGGCGCCGACATAAGAGTCGCCCCCTGCGTCCATGGCCAGCCAGTCCCCGTAGTGATAGCCCCCCAGCCAGAGGAATTCTTCCGGCCCGGCGGCGTGCACATGATCGACCCATTTCTGCATCACGGGAAAACTGCGGGCCAGGTCTTCCCGATCGCCATAGGCGAGGTATACCTCCCAGGGGACGATGCAGGCGGCATCCCCCCACGCGGCCGAGATGCGGCTGCCGCGCCGGCCAAAGGAGGCGGGCACGATCCCCATGACGGCCCCATCGGCCGTCTGCTCCAGCGCCATATCCCCCATCCATTTGCGGAAAAAGCGCTGGACATCGTAGAGGATACAGCCCGTGCGGCAAAAGACCTGAGTATCTCCCGTCCAGCCCTGCCGCTCATCCCGCTGGGGGCAATCGGTCGGGACATCCAGATAATTGCTCTTCTGCCCCCACAGTACATTGTGGAACAGCTGGTTCACTTTGGCATTCCCGCAGGAGAAGTAGCCGGTGCGGCGCATGTCGGAATGCACGACGACCGCGCATATATCCGCCTCCTGCACCGTTTCATACGGGTATTCGACCAGGTGGATATAGCGGAACCCCTGGAAGGTATAGGACGGCTTGAACACGTCCTCTCCCCCACTGCACACATAAACATTCTCATTTCTTGCCGCGCGGTAATTTTCGCTGTAAAAATTCCCGTCCCGGTCCAGCACCTCGCCATGGTGCATCACGATCCGTGCGCCGCGCGGGGCGCGGATCCGTATCTCCACATAGCCGGTCATATTCTGGCCAAAATCGACCACCAATTCATTTTTGGGCGTGCGGAACACGGCGACCGGCGCCAGCCGGCGGCGTGCACATGATCGACCCATTTCTGCATCACGGGAAAACTGCGGGCCAGGTCTTCCCGATCGCCATAGGCGAGGTATACCTCCCAGGGGACGATGCAGGCGGCATCCCCCCACGCGGCCGAGATGCGGCTGCCGCGCCGGCCAAAGGAGGCGGGCACGATCCCCATGACGGCCCCATCGGCCGTCTGCTCCAGCGCCATATCCCCCATCCATTTGCGGAAAAAGCGCTGGACATCGTAGAGGATACAGCCCGTGCGGCAAAAGACCTGAGTATCTCCCGTCCAGCCCTGCCGCTCATCCCGCTGGGGGCAATCGGTCGGGACATCCAGATAATTGCTCTTCTGCCCCCACAGTACATTGTGGAACAGCTGGTTCACTTTGGCATTCCCGCAGGAGAAGTAGCCGGTGCGGCGCATGTCGGAATGCACGACGACCGCGCATATATCCGCCTCCTGCACCGTTTCATACGGGTATTCGACCAGGTGGATATAGCGGAACCCCTGGAAGGTATAGGACGGCTTGAACACGTCCTCTCCCCCACTGCACACATAAACATTCTCATTTCTTGCCGCGCGGTAATTTTCGCTGTAAAAATTCCCGTCCCGGTCCAGCACCTCGCCATGGTGCATCACGATCCGTGCGCCGCGCGGGGCGCGGATCCGTATCTCCACATAGCCGGTCATATTCTGGCCAAAATCGACCACCAATTCATTTTTGGGCGTGCGGAACACGGCGACCGGCGCCAGCCGTTCCTGCTCCCGGATCCATTCCCCTTCCTGCGGCACCAGCGCGGCAGGCACCTCTGTGCATACGGCCTGCCCCACGCGCGTAATGGGCGCCGTCAGATCCACCGTTTCCCCATGATACAATTCGCTTGCCAGAACACAGGAAGTATAGACCTCCCAATCGGCCCCCGTCACCACGGTCTCACACGTTCCATCGACATAAGTGATGTGCAGGGCGGCGCGCAGGGCCACGGCCTCCGCGTATCCATAGCGGGCGCCTATGTAATCAAATGCCCAGCCCTGCCCTACGCCGATCTGGCAACAGTTTTCCCCTGCCTGTAACAGGGCGGCCACATCATAGGTCTGGACCTGGATGCGCCGGTCATACGATGTCCAGCCCGGTGCCAAGACCGCATCCCCGACCCGCGCCCCGTTCAGGCGCGCCACATACACGCCCAGCGCCGTGACCTCCAGTTCTGCCGTGCGGATCGGCCGATCGGACAACGAAAATTCCCTTTGGTACGTGTCTACCGCGCGCCCGGCCGGGCGCGGCGCTGTGATCCATGCGGCTTGCTCTAACATATCTCTTTCCCCTATCCTATCTCTTTGACCGGTTCCGGCGCCTGGGCGCACGGCCGATCCCTGCCCCATTATAACACATCCCCCGGGCCAATGCAAGGCGGGAGCGCATAAAACATGCGGGGGCAAAGCAAAAGGACCGGCCCAGCCTCGCAGATGAGGTTGGGCCGGTCTTGCATGTGACCGGGGCAAAGTGCCACCGGAAATACAGGCAAACGATCAGCGCTTGCTGAACTGAGGAGCGCGACGGGCGGCCTTCAAGCCGTACTTCT
>CAYXDB010000104.1:0-5951 GCA_964463735.1 uncultured Ruminococcus sp.
AGCAACTGACTCTTAATCAGTGGGTCCGGGGTTCGAGTCCCCGAAGGTGCACCACTGTTTTTGTTCTATTTGCACTTTGTAATGTAATACGCCTCCTTAGCTCAGTTGGCAGAGCACGTGACTGTTAATCACGGTGTCGTTGGTTCGAGCCCATCAGGGGGCGCCAAAAGAAAAGCACTTGCGTAAGCAAGTGCTTTTTTTAACGTCAGTTGGTAGGGCAACTGACTCTTGATCAGTGGGTCTCGGGTTCGAATCCCTGAAGAATAATTTCTCCTATACAGAACAAAGTGTATTATAGGTTACGAAAGTTTTTGATCCGATGAAAAGTTGAATAGTTGCTGTCATGAAAATTGTGTGCACCATTGAAGGCTGTGCGGCACAAATATATGATATCCTCGTTGTCAAATTCAAAATCTACGTATTGAAATCCAATATGAGCAGTGTCGATCCCGGAATAATTGTGCAGATCACAAGCAACTTCCCAATGCGCAAGATCACGCGAGACCAGAAGCGCGAGATAATCGCGTGTTGCAATGTTGTTGGGATCATACGCCATGGTTGCTATCGAATAGTATTTACGGGAGACGTCATCATATTTGATTATGAACTTGGAATAGTTAGCGGGAAATTGAAAGCAATGCGAGTACGTTAAAGGTGCATGATGATCCGTAACATTGACCTCATAAGCGAGTACGTGATGATATTTTTCAAATCGCATAATGTTCAGAAGCTTTCCGTCTGGGGAAAGTGTTAGCGTTCCCTCGATCGTCATTGATGTGTTTTTGAGGTCTGCGAGGGAGGGATCAAATTGGGAAAATTTGCGCGGTTCGGAAAAGCTCCAATTTTCAGGGCACAACAGATCGTCGTTTTCATCACAAGACATCACCATAGCTGCATGGCGGAAGTCGTTATTTTTCCACGAGCCCCATTCCAATGATTCGTAGACGCGTCCGTTATGATAGAATATATTTTGCGGATTTTTGTGTACCCCGCTGTTTCCGTTTTTGCCGCCTGAGCCGCGCAAAAGCGCAACAGGCGCTGAAAAGGTTTTGCCACCGTCAAGGCTTTTGCCTATCAGGAGATCTCCATACTCCGTTGAGCAGGAAAGCATATAGAGTTCTCCCTTGTGCAAAAACAATTTTCCCCAAAAGCATGGCATCAGCTCACTGATATAGTGCCAGCTGTTTCCGTTGTCATCCGAGCGGAAAATGAGAGTCAGATTTTGTGGATGGTCGTTCGCATAGATGTCCATCGAGGCGAGCAGATAACCGTCGGGATGATGAACCAGCGAGGGTGAACAGAGATAACGTCCCGAAAAGGCGTAGGCCTCATCATCGGGGTGTAGATAGTTGACTACGGTTCCAATGCTCTCGCCGCAACGTGCAAGGCGCACGCGGCTTTTCTTTTTCTCCGTAGTGACAAAAAATTCATAATCGGTATCCGGCATAAGTCCGGTAAGAGTATATTCTGTGCCCGTTGTAGTACCTGCACGTAAAAAATCATCCGCTCCGCGCTTGCGATAAAAAACGGTATAGCCTGTGTCATCGGTCACTAACCATTCAAAATGGATCGATGCTTTGTCGGGGGCAATGCGACAGATATAGATGTCACCTACGTTTGTCAAAAGCGGGCGATAGGGCGCATAGCTCCAAGTATTACTTGCTTTCATGAAAGACTCCTTTCTGCCTTAAATAGGCCTCGAGCGCATCGGTTGCAAGCTTCATCTGCTTGATACAACTGCGACTATAGCCGTTCAACTCGGCGCTGTTACGGGTGCGTGCGAAATTTTCGGTTGGAATTCCGCATAGATCCATATGATATTTTGCTGTCAAGGGATAGGGAAGCCCCACCTCGGTAAAGCCGAACGTACCGATGACCGATTGCACAAGGGCGGCTGTTTCGGGGTGATCATTAAAATTTTCGATCATCCATACGTACAACGCGGGGTGAAAATTACACATAATGCCACAGTACCCGTCGCCGCCGTTGCGTATCGTTTCCAAGAGGGTCTGACAATTGGCGTTGAGAAGCTTGAATTTACTGCCCTTGAGCTGACGGCAACGCTCCGCTATAACTTCCACATCGCAACAAGTGTCCTTCATATAATAGAATTTTCCTGTGGAAAGACACCAATCAAGGATCTTTGGAGTAACGAGTCGCTTGTAAGGGTAAGGGCACTCGTATAGCCCGAGTCTGACATCGTTTGGAAGGGCGGCAATGATCTTTTCTGCATTCGAAATAAAGACGTCATCCCCTTCGTTCTTGGGATCGAGGCGATTGGTGATAAGTATTAAAGCATCGGTGCCGGATTCCCACACTGCGTTCAACTCCTTAATTTGATCCTCAAGGCTTTCGCTGATGTGCCCTGAGGAAACGACTGTGAATTGTTTGCCTGAGCTTTTCTCCAACGCTTTTGCGTGTGCATAGATCCTTTGATTGAGTGCTACTCGTTCTTCCAAGGATAAATAAAAGATCTCACTGGACTGGCAGATGGAGAATATCCCCGTCAATCCGTTTTCAAAATACCAATTTACATATTTGATTGCCGTGTCGTAATCTACCCTACCGCCGGGGGTATAAGGGGTGATCATAGTAGTAAAGATATCCACATTATTCTCCTGTTTAAGTGTTGGAGACAGTATATCACGAATATGTATCGGAAGCAATACGCATACAAGACTTGTTTTTATGAAAAATGGACATTTATGTTGAAAAAATAGCGCGGCTGCGATATAATATGGCAAAGGAAATAAGGGGGTGTGCTATGAAGATCCTATTTAAGCAACCGGAAAACGATTTGACAAGCGCTGCTATAGCGTTGGAACAGTTCGGAATATTGCAATGCTTTCTTAAATGGATCTTATCCAAGCGTGATAAAACCAATATTACGAGAAAGATACATTATCATAAATGTGTCGAGGTGCATATTATTGAAAAGGGATACCAGATTTACGAGATCGAGGGAACGTGTATGAAGCTGGAAAAGGGCAGTTTTTTGATGATCTCTCCTCTATCGCATCATCGTGTGACCAAGGAAGCGAACGAAACAGAAAAATATTCTTTTACTTTCGAGCTGAAAAGCAACGGCGTAGCGGAACGTCTGCTCACAGGAATGGGTCCGTGCTTTTTGAGTGAGACGCCGATTGCGGTACGGGAGTGTATTGCCCATATAGAGGAAGAAAAAAGAGGATGTAAGCCGTATCATACAGTGCTGATCAGCAATCGTGTGCTTGAGTGCATTCTTCAGATATTACGTTTGCTTCCGTCTGCGGTTGCAGAGACGACGGATGAACAGTCGGGAGATATGCGGTTGATGCTTGCAAAGCAATATATTGAGGATAATATTTGCTATGCCGTCTCAGTTGGTGAGATTGCTGACTACTGCCACATCGGACAAAAACAATTATCTCGCATATTTTTATGTGAGGAGGGGTGTACGGTAGCGGAGTATGTGCGGCGGGCACGTTGCCGCCATATCGAAAAGCTTCTTGCAGATCCTTCGAAAACGTTGCTTGGGGTCAGCGAGGAGATGCATTTTTGCAACGAGTATTATTTCAATACTTTTTTTAAGCGCTACGCCGGGATGACACCGGGAGCATATCGCCGGTCTGTGCTGGGAACACAATGAAGAGATCGATGTTTTCTATGTGAAATTATAAGGAGGGTGCGATTCTATGGATAGTTTGATCGAAAAGAATAGAGAAAATGGTTATTGGTTGTATAACATCCCGGGGCTGACCGTTACCCGAAAAGGGACAGTGCTCGTATATTACGAGTGCCGCCAAGGCGGTGATTGGTCGGTGAGTGATATTGCCCTGAGAAGGAGCCTGGACGGTGGGAAAACTTTTGGCGCACGCATGATCGCTGTGCCGGGCCACGGTAGACATACCGTGCACGCCTGCATGCTGTATGAAAAAAACGATGCGCTGTATATGCTTTGGAATGAAGACTATCATCGTGCTTATATGAAAAAAGTTATGACGAAGGAGAGACGTGGAGCCAGCCTGTGGATATCACCTATGTGTACGAAACATTGCGGGAGGCATATCCCTGGCAAGTGATCTGTCAGGGGCCGGGCCACGCGCTGGTGACTGACGAGGGTCGCGTGATCGTTGGCATATGGATGGCGGCCAATCAGGCCGATAGAAATAGGCACTATCCTTCGGCTATGGCGACTATCTATTCAGATGATGGTGAGCACTGGTTTGCAGGGGAAGTGATACGGGGGAATGATGCGTATCTCAACCCCAGTGAGAATGTGATCGCGCAATGCCATGATGGAAGTTTTTACCTCAATTTTCGGCAATCTTCTGAGAACAGATTTCGCGCGATCACGCGGAGCAAAGATGGGATCAGCGGGTGGGGTGCGTTTTCTTATGACCGCGCATTGCCTGACCCCGAATGCGCAGCAGGATTGAGCCAGTGGAAAGGTATGTTTATATTCAGCAATTGTGCATGCGATAAAAGGGCAAAAGATCCGCGGAGAGATCTGACGGTGCGGGTCAGTTACGATGACGGCTATACGTGGAGCAGCGGATATCTTGTGAATGCAGACGGCGGATATAGCGATATCGGGTATGATGAGACAAGAGGCAATGTGGTCGTCGCGTATAACGGCGGAAGGATGGAAGACGCGCAGGATTGGACGCATTACCAGGGTATCCGGGTAGCTGTCATACCGCTGGAGAAAATTACAGCGCCTATTGCGCAGGAAGGCGAGTAAAGGGCTTTTCGATCGCTGGGGGATGATACATCGTCCTGTTTTTGTAACCTGTTCCGCGGTGATGGACTCCGCTTTTCGGAATCACATCTGTTGTAACATTACAACTTGACAGTTACGATTTGGTACTTTTACTTGATTTTTTTGCCTTGTTAATGGTACAATACTAATAAAGAAAACAGCATCGGAGGACAGTACGCCGTAGCGTAGGGGATCGTAAGCGTTTGCTTGCAGGCAGCCTGTCGAAAAAGATGTCGAGTGAGCTCGGTTATGCGTAATGCGTAGCCGAGTAATTTTTTAAGGAGCGCATATTTTATGGAAAAATCAAAAGTTGTTCTTGTTCCGTTGACGGAAAAAGACAGGGAATATTTTATTTTAGAAAATCAAAGATCTTTTAAGTATGGAGCGTTATCGGAGTTCGGCGAGCGAGATAACCACGTTGATAAAGACGGGGAGATCATTTCTCGCAAAACTATCGAAGAATCGTTAGACGCCGAAAATAACGAAGCGTTTTTAATCATGTCGGATGGAATTAAGGTCGGCGGCGTTGTCGTGGGAATAGATAAGGAAACGCAGCATAACCATCTCGATTTGCTGTTTACAACGCCCGAAAGCCATAGCAAGGGAATAGGCTATGCCGCATGGCAAGCAATCGAAGCGAAGTATCCCGAAACAAAGCAATGGGAGACCTGCACGCCGTATTTTGAAAAACGCAATATCCATTTTTGCGTGAATAAATGCGGATTTCAAATCGTGGAATTTTTTAATGAATTTAACCCCGATCCTATGATGCCTACCGAGAATAGCGATATAGCAAGTCCGACAGAAATGTTTCGGTTTATAAAAACGATGAAAAGTTGATCTTAGGCTTGGAGGGCAGAAAAACCGAATAGTTCCGCTATCGGTAAAAAAATTTCCAAAAGCAATAAGCCTTTGCTAACCGAAGCCGTTTTCGCTTGATTTTTTAAAGAATATGCGATATAATCGAAGAAAATCGACGGGAGCGAAAAGATGTCATACAACGAATCGCAGGAAATGTATCTTGAAACGATATTACGTCTTCAAAGCAAAAAGGGCAGCGTTCACGCTATTGACGTGGCGATGGAATTGAATTACAGCAAGCTGAGTGTATCGCGAGCCGTCGGTATCTTAGCCCGCAGGTTTTAAGTATTCAAAAGAAAATCAATGATGTTGTAATGCTTGATACCGTTTCTTGAAAAGTCGAATTTGT
>CAYXDB010000105.1:0-5922 GCA_964463735.1 uncultured Ruminococcus sp.
GTATGGGCCAGTTCTTCCTTGCCCGCCTTTCTACCCTGGCGCTGGAAGAGGGCCTGCTGTGGTTCCTGGTCACGCGCCTGGCGTATGAAGCCATGTGGGTCAAGATCGGTGGCAACGTGCTCGTCCTGCTTCTCAACTATGTGTTGAGCAAGCTCTGGGTGTTCCGCCGCGACACACGCTCCGGGGAAAAACCATAGCCGCGGCTCTTTCGCGACACACGCCCCGGCCAAAAAGCCCCCGCAGAGAAGATCTCTGCGGGGGCTTTTTGTATGGCGGAGATGCCCGCCGGGTGGTGCGTTACAGTTCTTCCTCCGTATACGTGGTAAAGAGGAACAGTTGCACCACGTGGCGGATGAGATACCCTAGGAGGACGGAACCGACCAGGAGCAGGTAATCCACGATGATGGAGATGACCTCGTTTTGATAGATGTTAGGCCAGTATTCGTCCACAAAGGAAAGGGTGTCGATGATCTGCCCGACCAATTGATAGACCAGCACCAGCGCCGCCGTCACGATGCCGGCATGGCAGAGCGGATCCCGGGGGGAAAAGACGCGCAGGGCAAGGTCCGGCCGCTTCCGATCACGGAAGAAGAGAAAGTGCACCAGAAGCAGGACGGCATAGCAGAGCAGGGCAAAGAGCAGGATGTTCAAAAGGGCCGTGCCCAGTTGCAGGGCAAATTGCGCGGCCCACACGTCCCCCCCATAGGCTGCATAGGGGTGGGCCGAGAGGAATGCCGCGACCAGCAGGGAGAGAAAATAGGCCCCCAGCGCGATGCCCATCGCGCCGGCGGCGGCGCGGCCATGGCCATAGGCCAGATAGTATTCTGCCGCGCCAAAGCCGGCAAAGATCACAAAGAGCGTCAAAAAAGAGCACAGATACTTCAGGAGCAGGACCCATGTGTCGGCAGAAATACCCAGCAGGGCGGTCTCGTCTGTGATGCAGGAGCCCAGTATCGTCAGTCCACCGGCCGATAACGCCAGCAGGCAGAGGCACAGGGCCAGGCGGCGCATACTGCCGCCAAGACGCGCGGGATACAGTGTTTCGTTCATGCTACCTCATGCGGCACGATGCCGCTTTCCAAATAATATACCTAAATTATACGCTATCCGGCGCCGCTTGTCAAGCCCCCGCGCCGATGCGCCCGGCAGGACTTTTTTCCCTGGCTCGCGCATATCCTGCAAAGAGGGGAGGGATGCGGGATGTATGACATAGGGCAGGAGGCGTTTGCACGACCGCTGGAGGAAAGGAGGCGCATGGCCCTGCATCAGGCGGTGCTGGCACACTGCCCGCCCGTCGCGTGGGGCGTGTGCGGGCATAGCGTGCAGGGGCGCCCCCTGTACCTCTATCGGTTGGGGCGGGGGAAGCGCTGCGTGTTGTATGTGGGCGTCCATCACGCCCTGGAATGGTTGTGTGGTCTGCTGTTGTATCGCCTCCTTCTGGAGCTGGGGCGGGCGGGAGCATGGCCGTGGGCCGATCGCGTCCGCCTGTATGTGTTGCCCGTGCTGAACCCGGATGGGGTGGAGTGGCATCGGCACGGGGCATCCAGCGGCCTTGCTTTGCCCCTCTCCGGCCCCGCACCGGCAGGAGTGACAGAGCCGTCTGTCTGGCAGGCCAACGCCCACGGGGTAGACCTGAACCACAATTATCCCACCGGCTTTGCCGCGTATCAGGCCATCCAGCGGGCGGCGGGCATCCGTGGCGGCTGTGCCAGCCGTTACAGCGGCCCGTATCCCTTTTCAGAGCCGGAGACGGGGGCGGTGCGCGACCTGCTCACCACCCTTGCCCCCGCCATGGTCTTAACATTGCACAGCCAGGGGGAGGAGATCTTTTATCACCCGGTCACACCGCCGGTCCCACACGCCGCCGCATGGGGGCACGCCCTTTCCCGCTGGAGCGGCTATCGCCTGGGGCAGGCAGAAGGGATGGCCGCCTACGGGGGCCTCAGTGACTACGCGGCGGAGGTCTTGCGCCTGCCCTCCTATACGCTGGAGTGTGGGCGGGGGAAAAATCCTCTGCCACTGGCGCAGGGGGAGGCGCTCTACCGCCATTTGCGCTACCTGCTGTGCCATGCTATGACTCTGGTATGCGATACCACATAATAAAAGAGAAGGGAGGCGCGCACTATGGGACGCGTCAACAGTGAGAATTTCCGGGAGAAGGAGGTCATCAATTCCTGTGACGGCAGCCGCCTGGGGTATGTATCAGACATCGAGTTCGATGTGTGTGACGGGCGCATCACGGCCATCATCGTACCGACGAAGGGCGGTTTCCTCGGTTGCGGCGGGGAGGAAGTGACCATCCCCTGGGATAAGATACAGAAGATCGGGGCCGATGTGATCCTGGTAGATGCTACGGGCTGCTGCCCTCCGCCCAAACCGCCCCGCCGCCCGGGCAGACCGCAAATGTAAACTTTTTGTGAATGATCAAAAAATGCAAAAAAAGGTCTTGCACCCGAAAGGGAAATGCGCTATAATATCTTTATCTGTGCCGCAAGGCCGGAAATATATTACACACACAGCACGGTGCGCCGCGCCGGTGCCCATACGAACGGGTTGCGCGGGGAAGTGGCTGTGGAGGAAAAACCGAGGAGGAACCCAACATGTTCGTAGTATCCATTAAGCAGTTGCTGGAGGCAGGCGTGCACTTCGGTCACCCGACCAAGAAGTGGAACCCCAAGATGGCAGAGTACATCTTCACGCAGAGAAACGGCATCCACATCATCGACCTGCAGAAGACGGTCAAGAAGTTCGAGGAGGCCTACAATTTCGTGCACAACGTCACGGAAGAGGGCGGCCACATCCTGTTCGTCGGCACCAAGAAGCAGGCTGCTGAGACCATTAAGGAAGAGGCGCTCAAGGCCGGCATGTTCTATGTGAACGAGCGGTGGCCGGGCGGCATGCTGACCAACTTCAAGACCATCCGCAAGAGCATCAATCGGCTGAACGAGCTGGAGAAGATGCAGGAGGATGGCACCTTCAACCTGCTCCCGAAGAAAGAGGTCGCCAAACTGCTGAAGGAGATCGAGGATCTGGAGAAGAACTACGGCGGTATCAAGACCATGGAGACGCTCCCGTCTGCTTTGCTGGTCGTGGATACCCGCAAAGAGCACATCGCCATTCTGGAAGCAAAGAAACTGGGCATTCCGGTCATCGCCATCGTGGATACTAACTGTGATCCGGACGATGCCGATTATATCATCCCGGGTAATGATGACGCTATCCGTGCGATCAAGTTGATCGCCAGCACGCTCTCCGATGCCGTGATCGAGGCACGCGGCGGCGAGCAGATGACGGACGCGGCTGAGGCCGAGGCAGAGCCGGAAGAGACCGTGGAGGCAGAGGCGTAAGCCTCCCCACGCAAAGATCAAGCGATAAGGAGAGAGAAAGATGGCATTTACCGCAAAAGACGTAGCCGAACTGAGAAGACAGACCGGCTGTGGTATGATGGACTGCAAGAATGCATTGACAGAGGCGAACGGCGACTTTGCCGAGGCCACTAAGATCCTGCGCGAAAAGGGCATGGCTACGGCCGCTAAGAAGCAGAGCCGCGTGGCCGCCGAGGGCGTGGTAGATACCCTGACCGTGGGGAACACCACGGTGATGATGGAGGTCAACACCGAGACGGATTTTGCCGCTAAGAGCACCGCCTTCGTTTCCTTTATGAAGGACCTGATGCAGACGGCTATCGCGACCAGACCCGCCGATGTCGATGCCCTGCTGGCAGAAAAGATGGCAGACGGCCACACCGTGGCTGAGATGCTGCAGGAAGTCAGCGGTGCGATCCTGCATGAGAAGGTCAGCATCCGCCGCTTCGTACTGGTGGATGGCGTGGTCAGCACGTATGTGCACGGTGCCGGTGAGACGGGCATCGTGGTGAAGTTCGATACCGATGTGGCAGACCACGATGGCTTTGCCGCATTCGCAAAGAACATCGCCCTGCAGGCTGCGGCCCTGCCCTCGCTGTATGTCGATCGTGCATCCGTGCCCCAGTCCGCTCTGGATGAAGAGAAAGAGATCATCACCAAGCAGATGGAGCAGGATCCCAAATTTGCCGGCAAGCCCGCTAAGGTCATCGAGGGCATCGTGATGGGCAAACTGGGCAAGTATTATGAGACCAACTGCCTGCTGGAACAGGCCTACGTCAAGGACGACAGCCTGACCGTTGGCAAGTATGTGGCTGCCACCGCTAAGGAACTGGGCGGCAACATCCAGGTCGTGTCCTGCATCCGGTATGACAAGGGTGAGGGCATCGAAAAGAAGGAAGAGGACTTCGCTTCCGAGATTGAGAAGATGATCAACGGCTAAGTTCCGTTTTTCCCCGGACGGGGGCAGGGCACCGCGGTGCCCTGCCCCCTTTCCTTTTCTCCAGATCCCGAAAAAAAGAAAATCCCAGAATTTTTGCAAAAAACTGTTTACAAAAGAGCACTTTTGCGTTACAATATATTTGTAGAGTTATGCCACTGAATATGTTAAAATGAAAGGGAAGTTTTCTATGGGAGAAACAAAACAGCCTGCCTACCGGCGCGTATTGCTGAAATTGTCCGGTGAGGCACTGGCCGCAGGGGGACAGGGGATCCTGAACCAGACCTTTATTGCTGAGATCGCTACCGTTCTGAAACGGTGTTTGGCGCAGGGGGTACAGATCGGTGTGATCGTTGGCGCTGGCAACATCTGGCGCGGGCGTCAGGGGAAGTCGATGGACCCTGTCACGGCCGACCACATGGGGATGCTGGCCACCGCCATCAATGCCCTGGCCCTGCAGGACGCCTTTTGCCAGGCGGGCATCGATGCCCGCGCCATGACCGCCGTGCGGATGGAGAACTTTGCAGAGCCGTATACCCGCGGGCGGGCGATGCATCATCTGGATAAAGGGCGCGTGGTCATCTTCGGGTGCGGCCTGGGCCTGCCCTTCTTTTCCACAGACACGGCCGCTGTCCTACGCGCCGAGGAGATCGGTGCGGATGTGGTCCTGATGGCCAAGAGCATTGATGGCGTGTACACCGCCGACCCGCAGAAGGACCCCAGCGCCCGCAAGCTGGATGATATCTCCTATCGCGATGTGCTGTACCGTGGGCTGGGGGCGCTGGATCTGACGGCCACCTCCTTCTGCATGGAAAAGCACCTGCCGGTCCTCGTCTTTGGTCTGGACGATCCGGAGAACATCTACCGCGCCGTCATGGGCGAAAAACTGGGCACGTTGCTCAGCGATTGATATAATTTTTAAGGGAGGCTACATATGAAACTGGAACTGAAAAGCTATGAAGAGAAAATGAAGAAGGCGCTGTCCGTGCTGGAGGATAACCTCTCCACGATGCGTGCCGGCCGCGCCAATCCGAACGCCCTTTCCAAGATCACAGTGGATTATTATGGGACGCCGACCGCTATCAATGCGGTGGCGGCCGTCAGCATTTCGGATGCCCGCACCCTGCAGATCCAGCCCTGGGACGCCAGCACGGTCAAAACGATCGAGAAGGCGATCCTGGCCTCTGACCTGGGCATCACCCCGCAGAGCGATGGGCGTGTGATCCGCCTGATCTTCCCGCAGCCGACCGAGGAGCGCCGCCGCGAGATGACCAAGCAGATCGCCCGGATGGGCGAAGACGCTAAGGTGGCTATCCGCAATATCCGGCGGGAGGCCAATGATAAGATGAAGGATATGAAGAAAAAGAGCGAGATGACCGAGGATGAGGAAAAATCCTGCGAGAAGTCCTGCCAGGATCTGACCGACAAATACGGTAAGGAAGTCGATAAGATCGTCGAGAAGAAGAACAAGGAGATCATGGAGATCTGACGGAGGGAGTATGTGGCCTTTTGATCGGAAGGCGACCGCGCCGGAGGAGGACTTTTCCTCCCGCATCGCGCATGTGGCCTTCATCATGGATGGGAACGGCCGCTGGGCCAAGCGGCGTGGCCTGCCCCGGG
>CAYXDB010000106.1:0-5738 GCA_964463735.1 uncultured Ruminococcus sp.
ATCTGATCCATCAACTTATAGGAGCAGTTGATGATATTGCCGATCGTTGCGCCCAGGTCATCCCCCACCGCGTCCATATATACCTCAGGGGCGGCAAGTTTCAAGTCCTTGAAGAACACGCCGTTGAGGTTGTAGTCATAGTTTTGCCCCGTGTGGGCAAGGATCGTATCAAAGTATGTCCTGCACTTATGGATCACCGCCGCTAGGCGGATGATCTCCGGCCGCGTGCCGACGATGATCAAAAGCTTCAATTTGCCGTTATTCCGGAAAGAAACATCTGAATAGTCCAACTTGATCTCCATTATTCTACCACCTCAAAAAACGTATCCGGATGCTGTGGGTCAAACGGCTCGTTCGCCCACATCAGCGTGACGAGATCGTCTGTATCGCTGAGATTGATGATATTGTGCGTGTAGCCGGGCAACATATGGACCGCCTCGATCTTGTCGCCCGAGACCTCAAACTGCAAGACCTCATCCGTGCCGATCTTCCGTTGCTGGATCAGGCCATGCCCGGCGACCACGATGAAGAACTCCCACTTGGTGTTATGCCAATGCTGGCCTTTGGTGATGCAGGGCTTGGAAATGTTGACGGAAAACTGTCCGCATTTATCTGTTTTCAAAAGTTCCGTAAAGCTGCCCCGTGCGTCTTCATGCATCTCCAAAGGGAACGACACCTTTTCTTTGGGAAGATAACTGAGGTAGGTGCTATACAACTTTTTGGCGAAACTGCCCGCCGGGATCTCCGGCATGACGAGGGTGCCCGGCTGTGCCTTGAAGCGTTCGAGCAGGTCTACGATCTCGCCGAGCGTTACTTTATGCGTGATGGGGGCGGCGTAATATCTCCCGTCCGCGCAGAGCACGGTATCGATACCGTCGAAGGCGCAGGAATGCGCCTTGCCTTCCAACGCGTCCAGCATCTCCGTGACCAGATCGTCGATATACAGCAGTTCCAGTGTCGCGTTCCTGTCGTTTACGGTGATGGGAAGATCGTTTGCGATATTATGACAGAAGGTGGCAACGGCAGAATTGTAGTTCGGCCTGCACCATTTCCCAAAAAGATTCGGAAAACGATACACCAGCACCGGGGCGCCCGTCTCTTCCCCGTAGGCGAACAGCAGGTCCTCCCCCGCCTTCTTGCTCCGCCCATACTCTCCGTCATAGCGGCCGATGCAGGTGGCCTGGATGGAGGAAGAGAGCATGACGGGGCAGGTATTCCCCTGCCGTTTCAGCGTCTCCAGCAGTACTTGCGTAAAGCCGTAATTCCCCGCCATGAAGTCGCGTGCGTCCGGCGGGCGGTTCACACCGGCAAGGTGGAAAACAAAATCCGCTTTGGCACAGTATTCGTCAAGGAGCGCCGGTGCGGTATCGATGTCGTATGCAAAGATCTCGTCTATTTGGATGTGCGGGCGCGTTCTGTCTTTGCCGCACCGCAGGTTGTCCAGGGCGCAGACAAGGTTCCGTCCTACAAAGCCACGGGCGCCGGTTACCAATATCTTCATATCCTTTATGGCTCCTTAAGATCGTTCAGGTATACATCCAGTTGTTGCAGAACTTCCACAGACTGCTCCGAGTCAAATTTACGGGCAAAATAGCAATCATGCTGGATCAGTTTTTCATATTCATCCGCCGTAAAGATGTACGGGTGCCCACGAAAAGGCTTCCCCTCGTCTGAAAAATAGGCCCACGTCTTACAGTTCTGTGCCACCATGTCCGGCGGATTGACCGTGATGTCTGCGGCCAGGCTGCTGCGCATGGCCACCGTCTGGAAAAAAGTCTCCTCCGGTGTGAACGACCGCAACAGTACCTGCACGTATTCCGGCTGCCGCACATATTCGTCCCGGATGAAGCGGATCACCTGATCCGGCAATATCCACCAGGCAGAGCCACCGTAGAGGGAACAGCCCAGTTCCTGTAGGCGGTCATAGTCCGTCCTGTGTAACCACTCAGCGGCGCGCCGATACATCATGCTCGTCAACCGCAGCATCTTGCGGAACAGTGTCCTGCGGGGGAAGTGGGTGAGGATCCATTGGCGATACCGCCGGTACCCATCGTTCTCGCGGAATTTGTAATAGATCCAGTTCCCGCGGTCATAGGGCGTGCAGTCGATATAGGTCGCCGGATAGGCCTTTTCCAGTTCCCGTGTGATGTACCACATCGGCCGGGTCGGATAATCCTGCCCGGACAGAAGAAGATAATGCGCAAAATGGATATGTTCCTGCTCTTCCACGGTCAGGGCCGTCTCTATCATGGCCATGGCGATATCTACCAGGCTCCTATCATCCAGCGCACCGCTGAGGCGGTCCTGGACGGCATAGACCCCCGGAGTCGCAAGAAGCCCCTCCAGATCCCCCGGCGCCAGCACCATCTTCCGATCCAGGTGCAACACCACCCGCGTATCCGCGCAGAGGCATTGCGCGACCAGCCTTTTCACATGCGCCAGATCCCTGTGCGCCATGATCATGATCACATTCATTTTTACTGCTCCTGCTCCAGTCTTACATGATCTACTGGAGTTTTTTCAATTCTTCTTGTATATAGGAGAGCGCGGCGATCTTCTCCCGGGTCTCTGCGACGTTCAGGCGGCGGGTGTTATTGGAATTGAACTCGGTGAGCACATTGCGCTTATCGTCGCCTTCCTTAAAATATTTATCGTAATTGAGCCCGCGATTATCGGCCGGTACGCGATAGAAATCGCCCATATCGACCGCCTTGGCGCATTCCTCGTTGGTGAGCAATGTCTCATACATCTTCTCACCGTGCCGGATGCCGATGACCTTGATATCTTCTTTTCTGCCGCCGAACAGTTCGCACACCGCTTCCGCCTGGGTCTGGATGGTGCACGCGGGGGCTTTTTGAATGAGCAGATCGCCGTTTTCACCATGCTCGAACGCGAACAGCACCAGATCGACCGCTTCTTCCAGCGACATGATGAAGCGCGTCATGCCCGGCTCGGTCAGGGTGATCGGATTGCCGCTCTTTATCTGGTCTATCCAAAGCGGGATGACCGACCCGCGGGAGCACATGACGTTGCCATAGCGGGTACAGCAGATCCTGGTCTTGCCGGAATTGCGCGACTTTGCGACAGCGACCTTTTCCTCCAGGGCTTTGGTGATCCCCATCGCATTGATAGGATAGGCCGCCTTGTCGGTAGACAGGCAGATGACGCATTCCACCCCCGCCTCGATGGCGGCGGTGAGCACGTTATCGGTCCCCATCACATTGGTCCGCACGGCTTCCATCGGGAAGAATTCGCAGGACGGGACCTGCTTGAGCGCCGCCGCGTGAAAAATGTAGTCCACGCCGACCATAGCCGAGCGGATCGACTCGATGTTGCGCACATCGCCTATATAGAACTTGATCTTCTCCGCATAGGCGGGGTATTTCGCCTGATATTCGTGCCGCATATCGTCCTGCTTCTTCTCGTCACGGGAGAAGATGCGGATCTCCCCGATATCTGTTGCAAGAAAGCGATCGAGTACGGCATTGCCGAAAGAACCGGTACCTCCGGTGATCATCAGCGTCTTACCTGTCAAACACGACATATCCTGTCTCCTATATCTTTTATCCCCGCTCTGTCCCATGAGAAGCGGCTTTCCCTTTCATCATACTACATTTTCCATAAAAAATCAAGTGTATTCCATTGCTTAGGCAAAAAACGCGCCGCGCGCGGCAAAAAAGAGGGGCCAAATGGGGCCATGTGCGCGGGGGCGGGGAGAAAAATTCAGAAAAGACTTGACAAAGATGCCAACATCTGCTATACTATTGCTGGTTTTCAAAACTAGATGATGTAAATGCAAAAATTAGCAAGGAGCGTATTATGGCTGAAACCATTTTGGAAGGACAGGTGATCGCACCGGTCACCTCTATGAAGGATATGTTGCGGGCCGCCGCCGAGGAATCGGGCGACAAGGTCGCATATCGTTTTCAAAAGGACGGCGAGACCGTCGACGTGACTTTTCGCGCTTTTCGTGACACGACCCTGGCACTGGGGCAGGCACTGCGCGCGCGCGGCGTGACCGGTGAACACATTGCCATCTGTGCCAACAACTGCTACAACTGGATCGTGGTATATCTGACGATCCTCCAGAGCCACGGGGTATTCGTACCGATCGATGTGGGCCTGCCGGAGGACGATTTTCTGAACGTGCTCAAGGACAGCGACAGCACGGTGCTCTTCTATACGCAGAAGCATGCAGAGATCCTGCGTGCCCACGCCGCAGAGCTCTCCCACATCCGCTACTTCATCGGGCTGGACTGCGCCGAGGAAGGCGACCGGTATCTCTCCTTTGACGCCCTGATAGAAGAAGGCCGTGCCCTGCGTGCACAGGGGCAACAGGATTTTGAAGAAGAGGAGCGCGACCACAGCGTGCTGTGCATGCTGGTCTACACCTCCGGCACCACCGGCATGTCCAAGGGCGTCATGCTCTCGGAGCACAATCTGTGTTCCTCCGTTTACTACGGGCTTATGACCTGCACCCCCGGCCGCGTTGCCCTTTCTGTATTGCCCTATCACCATACGTATGAGGCGATCCCGGGCATCCTGGTCGCGATCCACTATCGCTCGACCCTGTGCCTGAATGAGAACCTGCGTACCGTCTCCAAAAATCTGCAACTGTACAAACCGGATTATATCTATCTGGTCCCCGCTTTTGTCGAAGTGTTCTACAAGCGCATCTGGACAGCAGTAGAGCATGAGGGGAAGGCGGCCGCCTTCTCCGCCCTGCTGAAGATGGCCAAGGGCATGCGCAAACTGGGGCTGGACAATTCCGGCGAGAAGCGCCGCAAGATGTTTGCCCAGGTGCTGGCTTCCTTTGGCGGGAATCTGACGCAGATCGTCTGCGGCGGTGCGCCGATCCGCGCGGAGTTAGGGGATTTCTTTGAGAATATCGGCATCTCCATCTTCAACGGTTACGGCATCACCGAGTGCTCCCCCCTCGTCAGCGTGAATACCCGTGCGCAGAATGACTGCACCACGGTGGGCATGCCCCTGCCCTGCTGCGAATTGCGCTTTGCCGACCAGAGCGAGGACGGCACGGGCGAGATCTGCGTGCGCGGCGACGTGGTCATGATGGGCTATTACAAGCGCCCCGACCTGACCGCCGAAGTGCTGGAGCCGGATGGCTGGTTCCACACCGGCGACTACGGTAAGTTGAACCGCCGCGGCCAGCTGATGATCACCGGCCGGAAAAAGAATCTGGTCGTCCTGACCAACGGCAAAAACATCTTCCCCGAGGAGATCGAAGCCTATATCCAGCGCATCCCCTACGTGGCCGAGGTATTGGTGTTCGGCATCAAGAACGTCCACGGTCTGGAAGAGAGCCTGGGCGCGGAAGTCTATCTCAATCCCGAGCAGGTGGAAGAGCGCAAGATCACCGATCCGGAGGCCACCCTGCGCAAGGACATCAACCGTGTGTGCATGCCCCTGCCCTCCTATAAGCGGATCAGCCAGATCTTCATCCGCCCGGTGGAATTTGAAAAAACTACCTCTAATAAAATTAAGCGCACCAGCTTGATGTATCGCCAGACGCCCCCTCCCGCCGCAGTGGTAGATCCTACCCTCCCGCCGGACGACCAGGCGTAAGGCCCCCCAAGCGCGTGATCATCGTAAAGCAAAGCCCGTGGCCGATCGCCACGGGCTTTGCTATGTCCCCCCGTAGCCTTCCTCCGGGAGGAAGGTGGCGCGGATGCCGCAAGGCAGACGTGACGGAAGGAGCCTGCGTACCTCAATGTTAGGTT
>CAYXDB010000107.1:0-5679 GCA_964463735.1 uncultured Ruminococcus sp.
ACTGTATGGCGCGGGGGCGGCCCCGGCGGCATCTACCTATGACATCGTACTGTGCGAAAAGGACCTGTCCGCCTTTGGCGATCGCCTGATCCCGGCCGTGCAGGCTGCGGGGGGATTGCAGGAGGAAGACAGCGCCCGCCTGGCGCTCTGTCAGACGGCGGGGAATTTCCCCGGGGGCGTGGTCGTCCGCTTTGGCGAGATGGAGGTCAATGCGACCTGGCCGATGCTGTTGTCCGCCCAGCGTGCCACTGGAGAAGGTGCGGTATATGCCGCCCTGTTTGATGCCTGAAGGAGGAAATGATGGATACCGAGTATCTGTACGCCTCTACTTGCGTCCGCGCACGGGAGAACGGTCTGCTGGGCGCCGATAAGATGAATCGCATGATCGAGGCACGCACAGAGGGGGAAGTCTATGCCATGCTGGCAGAATACGGCATCCCCACCGTTACCACCGGGGAGGGTGGCCCGCCGGATCGGGAAGCGACCCTCTCCACCCTGACCGAGGACGCCTTTTCTCTGATACGGGAGGTAGCACCGGAGCCGGAGCTGTTCTCCTACCTGCGCCTGCCGTATGACGGGAACAATTTGAAGAGTGCCTTGAAATGCGCTTTCCGGGGCATAGACCCTTCCGGGATGCTCTTTTCCTGCGGCACTGTGCCGCAGGAGGCGGTCGTGCGCGCCGTGCGGGAAAAGAATTATGACGTTTTTGCCCCGGCCCTGGCGGCCGGTGCCCGCGCGGCCGAGGAGGCCTATGTCCGTTCACGCGATCCCCAGGCGCTGGACATGCTGGTGGATCATGCGGTATATACGGCCATGCTGGCCTGTACGGAGCGGGAACCGTTTCTGCACCGCCTGGTGCAGGTCAAAGTCGATCTGACGAACCTGCTGACCCTGTTGCGCCTCTTGCGCCGGCGCAGTCACGAGGGGGTCCTGCTGTGGCAGAATGCGTATATTGGCGGCGGCACCCTGCCGTACTCCTTCTTTGTAGAAGTGTTTCAGACCGGGGAGGCCGGGCGCCTGGGGGAGGCATTGGCCTACGGGGCGTATGCCGGTGCCTTTGGCGGTCTGGATACCGGGGCGCAGTCGCTGGAGGCGCTGGAGCGCGCCTGTGATGATCATTATATGGCGCAGGTGCGGCAGGCACGGATGGTCCCCTTTGGGGCGCCGGTGCTGGCCGGGTATCTGATCGCGCGGGAATATGAGGTGAAGAACCTGCGGATCCTGCTGGGCGGGAAAGCGGCAGGTCTTGCGCCGGATGCGTTGCGCGTGCGGATGCGCCGCGCCTATGTGTAAAGGAGATAGCATGGAGGAGAAGGAACACAGCACGCCCCTGGTACAGGAAGGGATGCAGATCGGTGTGATCGGGGACCGCGACAGCGTGCTGGGATTTATGGCGCTGGGGTATACGGTCTGTGAGGCCTCTGACCTGATCCAGGCAGAGCACAGCCTTACGATGCTCTGTGCCGACCCCCGGTATGCGGTGATCTTCATCACCGAGGAATATGCAAAAGATCTGACGCACCTAACGGATCGGTACCGCAGCAGACCGCTGCCCGCCATCGTCACGATCCCCGGGGCGCACGGCAAGGCCGCCGGATATGGCATGGCACACCTCCACCGCGCAGTGGAGCGCGCCGTTGGCGCGGATATTCTGTCTTGATGATAAAGGAGATAGCCTCATGGTTGAAGGAAAGATCGTAAAAGTCTCCGGCCCTTTGGTCATTGCGGAGGGCATGCGGGAAGCCAATCTGTTTGATGTGGTGCGGGTCGGCGCCCGCCATCTGATCGGGGAGATCATCGAAATGCACGGTGACCGTGCCTCGATCCAGGTCTACGAGGAAACGGCCGGCATCGGCCGCGGGGACCGCGTGGTATCGACCGGCGCCCCTCTTTCGGTAGAACTGGGCCCCGGCATGTTGAAGAATATGTATGACGGGATACAGCGTCCGCTTTCCGCCATGTTTGAAAAATACGGTGCCAATATCACCAAAGGCATTGACGAACCGGCCCTGTCGCGGGATACCGTGTGGGATTTTGTACCGGCCGTCCAGCCGGGGGATCATGTCGGGCCGGGGGATGTGTACGGCTACGTGCAGGAGACGGATGTCATCCGGCACAGCATCCTGGTGCCGCCGCGGTGCCAGGGCACGATCCTTTCTATCCAGGCGGGCATGTATACCGTGCAGCAGCCGGTAGGCCAGCTCCAGCAGGAGGATGGCACGGTCATCGATATCACCCTGATGCAGAAATGGCCGGTGCGTATCGCACGCCCGTATCGAGAGAAACTGTCCCCCTTTGAACCGATGATCACCGGTCAGCGCGTGATCGATGCCCTCTTCCCGATCGCTAAAGGAGGCACCGCCTGCGTCCCCGGTCCGTTTGGCGCCGGGAAGACGGTGGTACAGCACCAGTTGGCTAAGTGGAGCGATGTGGATATCGTGATCTACATCGGGTGCGGGGAACGCGGCAATGAGATGACGGACGTGTTGCATGAGTTCCCGACCCTGACCGACCCGCGCACCGGCCGCTCTATCATGGAGCGCACCGTGCTGATCGCCAATACCTCCGACATGCCGGTGGCGGCGCGGGAGGCCTCGATCTATACCGGCATCACCATTGCCGAATATTTCCGCGATATGGGATATGCGGTGGCCGTCATCGCCGACTCTACTTCCCGCTGGGCCGAGGCATTGCGCGAGATGTCCGGCCGCCTGGAGGAGATGCCCGGGGAAGAGGGCTATCCGGCGTATCTGACCTCGCGCCTGGCACAGTTCTATGAGCGGGCCGGTAAGGTCGTGTGCCTGGGGGCGGAGGGGCGCATGGGCGCCTTGTCCGCGATCGGTGCCGTTTCTCCCCAGGGGGGCGATATATCTGAGCCGGTCACGCAGGCCACCTTGCGGATCGTCAAGGTCTTCTGGGGGCTGGAAGGGAATCTGGCCTATCGCCGGCATTTCCCCGCCATCAACTGGCTCAATTCCTACTCTCTGTACCGGGATCGGCTGGAACCGTGGTATCAGGAGAATATCGGCCCCGACTGGTCGGAGCAGATCAATACCTGCAACCGCCTCTTGCAGAACGAGAACGAGTTGGAGGAGATCGTGAAACTGGTGGGCGTGGATGCCCTTTCTCCCTCCGACCGTCTGGTCCTGGAGATCGCCCGTTCTCTGCGCGAGGATTTTTTGCAGCAGAACGCGTTTGAAGAAGGGGACTCCTATACTTCTCTGAAAAAACAGTACGCCCTGTTGCATCTGATCCTGTCCTTCTATCGCCAGGCGCAAAAGGCGATCGACCGCGGGGCTGATGTACAGCAGATCGCCGATCTGCCGGTGCGGGAGAAGATCGGGCGGGCAAAATCCCTGCCGGATCAGACCTATGAGGCGCAGTACCGCGCGATCGAAGAAGAATTTACAGCCGCCCTGGAAGCGCTGGCTGCCGGCGAGGAGGAACAGTTCTGATGATGAAAGAATACAGGACCATTGAAGAAGTGGCCGGCCCGCTGATGCTGGTGCGCGGCGTGGACGGGGTCAAATATGATGAACTGGGCGAGATAGAACTGCCGGACGGCAGTGTGCGCCGTTGCCGCGTGCTGGAGGTCAATGGGGACAATGTACTGGTCCAGCTGTTTGAAAGTGCGCAGGGCATCAATCCGGCGTTCAGCCGCGTGCGCTTCGTAGGGCACGGCCTGACGCTGCCGGTATCGCCGGACATGCTGGGGCGCGTCTTTAACGGCATGGGGGAGCCGATCGATGGTGGCCCACGTGTGATCGCGTCTGACACGCTGGATATCAATGGCACGCCGATCAATCCCACGGCGCGCAACTATCCCGATGAATTCATCCAGACCGGCATATCGACAATTGACGGTCTGAACACCCTGGTGCGCGGGCAAAAATTGCCCATCTTCTCCGGCTCCGGTCTGCCGCACGCGGCCCTGGCGGCGCAGATCGCCCGGCAGGCCAAGGTGCTCCATACCGATGCGCCCTTTGCCGTCGTCTTTGCCGCGATCGGCATCACGTTTGAGGAAGCAGATTTCTTTATCAGCGACTTCAAAAAGACCGGTGCCATCGACCGCACGGTCATGTTTATCAATCTGGCATCCGATGCCGCGATCGAGCGTATCTCCACCCCCCGTATGGCGCTGACAGCGGCGGAGTATCTCGCGTTTACCTGTGGGATGCATGTGCTGGTCATCATGACCGATATCACCAATTATGCCGAGGCATTGCGTGAGGTCTCTGCCGCACGCAAGGAGGTCCCCGGGCGGCGCGGCTACCCCGGGTATCTTTATACCGACCTGGCGACCATGTACGAGCGCGCAGGGCGCAAGGTCACGAGCAGTGGTTCTATCACCATGATCCCCATCCTCTCTATGCCGGAGGATGATAAAACGCACCCCATCCCGGACCTGACCGGGTATATCACCGAGGGGCAGATCATCCTCTCCCGCGAGATGTATCGCAAGGGGTATCTGCCGCCGGTGGATGTGTTGCCGTCCCTTTCCCGTTTGAAAGATAAGGGCATTGGGGAAGGAAAGACAAGGAAGGATCATGCCGGCACGATGAACCAGCTCTTCTCCAGTTACGCCCGCGGGAAAGAGGCCAAGGAATTGATGGTCGTGTTGGGGGAGGCGGCGCTGACCCCCATGGATCGGCTGTATGCCAAATTTGCCGATGAATTTGAGCGCCGGTATATCCACCAGGGCTTTTATGAGAACCGGTCGATCGAGGAGACGCTTTCTCTCGGCTGGGAACTGCTCTCCATCCTGCCCAAGAGCGAGATGAAGCGGATCAAGCCGGAACTGGTGGAGGAATATTGGCCGAAAAAGTAAGACGAAGGGGAGGCTGCCATGGCAGATATCCGTGTCAATCCCACCCGTATGGAGCTGAAGAAGTTGAAGACGCGTCTCAGCACCGCACGCCGTGGGCACAAACTGTTAAAAGATAAGCGGGATGAATTGATGCGCCGGTTCCTGGCGGTCGTGCGGGAGGATGAGGCATTGCGGAAGCAGACCGAGGAAGGCCTGCGCGCGGCGTATGCCGGTCTCTCGGTGGCCGCCGCAGTGACCGACCCCAAAATGCTCCGCGCCGCCCTTATCCTGCCGCGGCAGGAGGGCATCTTGCAGGTCGGCACGCAAAACGTCATGAGCGTGGACGTGCCCACCTTTTCCTGGCAGGGGCAGGATGGCGCCGTGGGTGGCGGTGACTGCTTTGGCTTCGCCTTCACCTCCGGGGAACTGGATCGCTCCATGCAGGTGCTGGGCAGTATGAATGAACAGCTCATCCGCCTGGCACAATTGGAAAAAACGGCGGAACTGCTGGCCGATGAGATCGAGCGTACCCGCCGCCGGGTCAACGCGCTGGAATATATCATGATCCCGCAGTATGAGAAGGCGATCCGGGAGATCAGCATGAAGCTGGAAGAAAATGAGCGTGGCTCACGTACCCGCTTGATGAAGGTCAAGGATATGATGTTGCAGGCCCAGCGCGGGGGCGGCACACAGGGTTGAGCCCATCATCCCCCGCCGGTCCTCCGGCGGGGGATCTTTTCTACCGCCCCGCCGCTCCGTAGCAAGGCCACGGGGCTTTTTTCGTAGGGACAGGCGTCCTCGACTGTCCGTGAGGGAAATTTATAAATTACATCGTAGGGACAAATATCCATTTCCATCACACACGCCATTGT
>CAYXDB010000108.1:0-5626 GCA_964463735.1 uncultured Ruminococcus sp.
GGCTCCTTCCGTAACCGCAGGGAGGCCGTGGGAGGAAAAATGGTTTCCTTTGCCGTAATTATTTTGTGAACCGTAGGGACAGGCGTCCTCGCCTGTCCCTACGGTATTTGTGTTTTTGTGTCGCGCACGTCACATCTCTTCCAGCAGGGAGAGGACCTGGGCGATATTCTTTTTGCCAAAGGAGGTCTGCCCCCCGCGAGTGACCAGGCAAGGCACGCTCATCACGTGATATTTTTCCCGCAGGGCAGGGAAATGCTGGAGGTCATACACCTCGGCCCGCACGCCGGGCCGGAGCGCGGCGATCTGCTGGCAGGCGGTGACCAGATCCGGGCACATCGTGCAGGAGAGCGAGACAAGGATCTGCATCTCTAATGGCGTGGGGAGGGCATCGATGCGCCGGCGCGTCTCGTCATCCAGCGGCCGCCCCGCCCCGGAGGCATGGTACAGCCCGAGGATGAACGCGGTGAACTCATGCCCACCCGGCACCCCGTGGAAGGCAAGGCCCGTTTCCTCCCCATCCGCCCGGCAGATGCGCACGCAGGGGGCCTCCCCCGTGCGATCCTCCCGCTCGACCACGGTCAGCGTCAGCTTGTCGCTGAAGGAGGCCAGCCGGGTCATGAACTGCTCGGCCTCCCGCGAGATGGGCCGGTCGTCCAGATACAGATGCAGGCAAAGCGGCCGCGCCATCCTCTCAAACACATCGTCCAGTTGCCGCCGCACAGGCGGCGGGAAAAGGTCATCCGGGGCACCCTCCGGTTCGCCGGGCGGGGAAGGGGGCACCGCATGTTTGGCCAGGGGTGGAACGGGATGGAGGCCCGTTTTGCTTTGCATGGCGGCGGCGTACCGCTCCAGTTCGGTGGCGGCCAGCGCCCCGTCCCCGGTGGCGGTCACGACCTGGCGCAGGGGCTTGATGCACACATCCCCGGCGGCATACACCCCTGCCACGCTGGTCTTTTGCGCATGGTCCGTCCGGATATAGCCCTGCTCGTCCAGCGCCACGGCGCCCGCAAGCCAGTCTGTGCTGGGTGCATATCCGGCAAAGACAAAGACGCCGATCGTCTCCCCCGCGGGCGCGCGGTATGCGGTCACCTCCCCCGTTTCATTGTTGCGATAGCGGATGCAGTCTACCCCGTCCTCCCCGCTGACTTCCTCTACTTCCGTATGGGGGAGGATGGTGATCTTCTCGTGCCGTTTGGCCGGCTCGGCCACGGCGGCCGCGCAGGTCAAGTCACCTTCGCGCACCAACAGGGTGACGTGGCGGCCGAACTTCGTCAAAAACACGCTCTCCTCGGCGGCGGCATAGCCCCCACCGATCACAAAGATCTCCTTCCCGGTAAAGAATTCCCCGTCGCAGGTGGCGCAATAGGCAACGCCGCGGCCCCGGTGCTCCTCCTCCCCGCGGAATCCGATGGTGCGGGGGTGCGCCCCGGTCGCCAGCAGAATGCCAAAGGCAAAAAAGTCGCCGCGGTCGGTGTGCACGGTCTTGGTATCTGCCGCGGCATCCAGGCCGGTCGCCTCGGCCAGTAAAAATTCCGCCCCGAACCCCTCCGCCTGGCGGCGCATGGTCTCGGTCAGTTCCCGGCCGCTCGTGCACCCGCCGCCGGGATAGTTCACGACCTCGTGCGTGATGGTGATCTGGCCGCCGAACTGGTCTTTTTCCAGCACCAGCACCCGGTATCTTGCCCGCGCCAGATAGAGGGCCGCGGTCAGGCCGGCGGGCCCGCCGCCGACCACGATCACGTCATAGAGGTCCTTTTCCGGTATTGCGCCCGCCGCCATCACAGTTGCCCCACCAGATCCAGGCTGGGGCGCAGGGTCTCTGCCCCGGGGTGCCAATTGGCCGGGCAGACCTGGTCCCCATGCTCGTGCACGAATTGGCAGGCCTGCAAGCGGCGGAGCAGCTCCGCCGCGCTACGCCCCACGTTCCCCGCGCTGATCTCATAGGCGGCGATCTTTCCCTCCGGGTCGATGAGGAAGGTGGCGCGTTCCGCCACGCCCGTGTCCTCGATCAGGACATCCAGCCCGCGGGACAGGCGGTGTGTGGGGTCGGCCAGCATGGGGAAGCGGATCTTGCGGATGCGCTCCGAGGCGTCGTGCCAGGCCTTGTGCACGAAATGCGTGTCGGTGGAGATGGCATAGACCTCGCATCCGGCATCCTTCAATTCTTCATAATGATCGGCCAGGTCCTCCAGTTCTGTGGGGCATACGAAGGTAAAATCCGCCGGGTAGAAGAAGAAGACGCTCCATTGCCCCAGCACCTCCTCCCGGGAGACGGTCTTAAATTCTCCGGCGTGGTAGGCATCGGTCTTGAAATCGGGGATCTCGCGATGGATCATGGACATAACAGTTCCTCCTTTTTTTCCATCAGTATATCCGCGCAGGGCGCGTTTCATTCACCGCCGGCCGCCGCGCAGGCGGGCATCTCCCTTCGAAAAAATTTGAAAAAATCGGCGCTTTAACAAGACGCAAACATTTTTCAAAGATATTGGCAACATCGCCCGGGTATAATAGGGGCACCAAAAGAGAAAAGGAGAAACAACATGCACAACAACGAACAGGAATACCTGGTACAGAAGATCCGCACCCAGTACACAGAAAAAGAACATACGGAACTGGAGTCCTTGCAGGCGCTGGACAGAAAGGTAAAGCGCCCGGTGAACATCTTGTCTTACACGCTGGGCACAATCGGCGCCCTGGTCATGGGGGCCGGGATGAGCCTGCTGATGACCGATATCGGCCAGACGATCGGCCTCGCCGCCCCCACTGCGCCGGGCTTGCTCCTGGGGCTTCTGGGCCTGGGTGTGGCGATCTTGAACTATCCGCTGCACCGTGCGTATCTGCGTGCCCGGCGGAAAAAATATGCCGGGCAGATCATCGCCCTGAGCGATGCCCTGCTGGACTTCTAAGAAAGCGAACTTTTTCTGCCGCGCAAACACGATCTTAACATTTGTGTGGTATAATACAAGTGAAAAAGCTTGCTTGCAAGGGCTTTTTCACGCCGTGTTTCAACAGAAACGGCGGATTGCGACAGCAATACGCAAAGCAACGGCAGTTGCAACAAAATTTTCAATTTTGTTACGTTTCAATGTTATAATACAAGAAGATAACGCAGGCAGGAGGAAAAGGTCTTGTTTAAGATATTGGTCGTAGAAGATGATAAGGAGCTCAGGAGCACGGTCTGTTCCTTTTTGGATAGCCACGGGTATGAGGCGATCGGCTGTGCGGACGCGGAGGCGGCCTATGACGCCCTGTACAGCACCACCGTCGATCTGATCCTGTCCGACATCATGATGCCGGGGGGCGACGGCTTTGAACTGGCCGCCAATGTGCGCGCCACCGACCGGGCGATCCCGATCCTGTTTATGACGGCGCGGGATGATCTGGCTTCCAAACAGCGCGGGTTCCGGTTGGGGATAGACGATTACATGACCAAGCCCATCGATCTGGACGAGTTGCTCTTGCGGGTGGGGGCGCTGTTGCGCCGCGCCGGGATCGCCGCCGCCCGCCAATTGGAGATCGGGGAATTACGGATGGATATGGATGAGCACACGGCCTACCTGCGGGGCGAGGAGATCCGCCTGACACAGCGCGAGTTTGCCATCCTGTACAAATTATTGAGCTACCCCAAGAAGACATTTACCCGCACCCAATTGATGGAGGAGTTCTGGGAGGCGGATACCGAAACGGCCCCCCGCGCCGTGGATGTGTATATGACCAAATTGCGTGCCAAATTGGCCGGGTGCCAGGATGTGGAGATCCGCACCGTGCACGGCCTGGGCTATAAGGCGGTGCTGAAATGAAACACAAAGATCTGTTGCGCCGCTTTTGCCGCGCGGCGTATCACTACCTGCTGTTCTTTCTGCTGGTCGCCTTCGTGACCAGTTGTTGCATGGTGCTGTTCGTCTCTACCCTGACGGAGAGCATGGGCATCACCCTGACGGCAGAGGATCTGAACATGGCCGCCAAACTGACCTTTGCCAATGTCATGCTCATCAGTCTGCTCTTTACGATCGTGGACGCGGTGCGGCGCCGCCTGACGGTCGATAAGCCGGTCCGACAGATCATGGCGGGCGCCGAACGGATGATGCAGGGGGATCTTTCTGTCCGCATCCCTTATCCCACGCGCTTTGCAACGGACACCACTTTTCATGAGATCGTGGACTGCTTCAACCGTATGGCGCAGGAATTGCAGGGGGTGGAGACCCTGCGCACAGATTTTATTTCCAATGTCTCGCATGAGATGAAGACGCCGCTTGCCGTGATCCAGAACTATGGCACGCTGTTGCAGGCACCGGCACTGTCGGAAGACAAACGGATAGCGTACGCAAAGGGCGTCACAGAGGGGAGCCGGCGCCTCTCGGATATGATGACCAATATCTTGAAATTGAACCGGCTGGAGAACCAGCAGATCTATGTACAGAACACACGGTTCGACCTCGGGGAACAGTTGTGCGCCTGCCTGCTGCCTTATGAGAACGTGTGGGAGGACAAGGAGATCGAGATAGAGAGTGCGCTGGAGGAAGATGTCTTCGTGCAGGCGGAGGAAGAACTGCTGGCGCTGGTGTGGAACAATCTGTTCTCCAATGCTTTCAAATTCACGCCACACGGGGGGCGGGTAGCCGTTTCACTGACGGCGGATGAGACCTATGCCACGGTGCGCGTGCAGGACAGCGGCTGTGGCATGAGCGCCGAGGTGGGGCGCCACATTTTTGAAAAATTCTACCAGGGGGATCCTTCCCATGCGACGCAGGGGAACGGCCTGGGCCTGGCGCTGGTCAAGCGCGTGATCGATATCCTGCAAGGGGAGATCCAGGTAGAGAGCACCCTGGGCGCGGGGACGGTCTTTACCGTGCGCATCCGGCGGGCGTGAAGGGGAAGCCTGTCTGCTCTTTTTGCGGTGGCGCTCCTTGGCCCCTTTTATCACCCGCGCCGGCGGGGAAAAATACATCTTAAGAGAAAATGGAGGAAATGATGGATCAGACAAATAACACAGAGGGAAAAGCAACTTTTTCCATGACCTATTCGGCACAGCAGCAGGCAGAGATCGCTTCTATCCGCAAGAAATATGCCCCCCAGGTCGACCAGATGGAGCAACTGCGGGCGCTGGATGCGGCTGTTGGCCGCCGCGCAACGGTACTATCCCTGCTCTTTGGGATCGGTGGCGCCCTGATCCTGGGGACCGGTATGAGCCTGATCATGACAGATCTGGGGCTGGCGCTGGGCGCCTGGGCCATGCCGGTGGGCGTGGCGGCCGGGATCGTGGGAGGCATCCTGCTGGCGTGCGCCTATCCGGTGTATCGGCGCGTATTGCAAAAGGAGCGGGAAAAGGCCGCCCCGCAGATCCTGCGCCTGATCGAGGAGATGTCCCCGCAGGGGCCGCACACAGCAAACGGCGGCGACCGCGCGTAACAGTGCGCGAAAAATAGGTAAAGATGCGAAAAAACGCGCAAAAAACCCGTAGAAATAGGGGGCAATAGCGGCAAAACACTTGCAAAAACGCAAAATATATGATATAATAGGGTAAAATTTTGCAGAAAGGGGGTTGCAAGTGTGATGCAGACGGTGTATAATCTTGACAGACAGACAGACAGACAGACAGACAGACAGACAGACAGACAGACAGACA
>CAYXDB010000109.1:0-5271 GCA_964463735.1 uncultured Ruminococcus sp.
TTTTTGAAATTTTTGTGAAATTTGTGAAATTAGCAGGTTTTTTGCATCTTTGCGTAGTTATTTGCCGGGGCGTTTGGGGATGCGGATGACCATCTCGATCATCGCTTCCGTCTCGTGCCGCTCCGCCGTGATGCCGATGCCGCTCTCCCGCACCAGTTGCATGGCGCGATCCACCGAATTGTAGAACAGGCGGATGTCCTTGATGGCGCCGGTGCGCCGCGGCTTTTTGGGCGGTGCGGCCAGCAGTTGCTCTACATATTTTTCCGCCCCGGCCACGTTCATGCCCCGTTCGGCCATGTGGCGCAGGGCGGGCAGGCGCTTTTCTTCCGGCAGACGCAGGACGGCGCGGGCGTGCCGCTCGGTCATGGCGGCAGTGCGGATGATCTGCTGTGCTTCCTCCGAGAGGCGCAACAGGCGCAATTTGTTGGCGATGTAAGATTGGCTGACGGCCAGCCGCGCCCCCACCTGCTCCTGCGTCATATGGTACTTTTCACACAGGGCGGCGATGGCGGCCGCCTCTTCAAACAGGTCCAGATCGCGCCGCTGCAGATTTTCGATGATGGCCAGTTCCGCGCTTTCCCCGGCTTCGCGCTCCTGTAACAGGCAGGGGATGTGGGAGAGCCCGGCCAGCATGGCGGCGCGCCAGCGCCGCTCTCCGGCGATCAATTCATAGCGCCCCTCTCCCAGGCTGCGCACCACCGGCGGTTGGAGCAGGCCGTGCTGGCGGATGCTTTCGGACAGGGAGAGCAGTGCCTCCCGGTCAAAGTGGCGGCGCGGCTGTGCCGGATTGGGGCGCAGGGCCGAGACGGGCAACTCACACAGGGTACCCCCGCCGTCCCCCTCCGCGCGGATCGGCTGTGCCGCTTCTTCTGTCAGCGGCGGACAGCCCCCCTCGCCCTGATGCAGTTTTTCCACCACCAGAAATGCCATGTGTCCCCCTCCTTGTTTCTCTTTTTCTCATCATAGCAGACTCCCCCGGTCGAATGGGGGAGAAGCGCGGGGCAGGGAAATGTTTTTTCCTGTCGCCCCATAAAGAAGGAAGCACCGGGCGGGGGAAAAACGTCTTTTCCTCTTGTATTTGGGGAAAAGATGTGCTACAATACAGGCATGCTTGGGAGAAGAAGAGGGATAAACGATGGCACACACGCGTGATATAGACATGTTGCATGGCGGTCTTTGGAAAAAGATCCTGTGTTTTACCATCCCATTGATGCTGTCCGGCCTGTTGCAGACCGTGTATAATGCGGCGGATATGGTCGTGGTGGGGAAATTCGTAGGGGATGACGCCCTGGCCGCGGTGGGCGCCACCTCGGCCCTATATAATATCGTGGTCAACCTGTTCATGGGGCTGTCTGTGGGGATCGATGTCCTCTCCGCGCGCCTGCATGGCTGTGGGGACGAGCGCGGCGTGCGGGAGACGGTCGATACCGCCGTCATCTCTTCCCTGGTGATCGGCCTGGCCGTGGCGGCCCTGGGGGTCTCTATCACCGGCCCCGTCCTGCAATGGATGGGCACCCCCACCGAGAATGGGGTCTATGAGGGGGCGGTGACCTATCTGACCATCGTCTTTTCCGGGATCCCCTTCACTATGATCTATAATTTCCTTTCGGCCATTTTGCGCACCCAGGGAGATACCCGCGCCCCCTTTCTGTATCTGACGATCGCCGGGCTCCTCAACATCGGCCTGAACGTGTTGTTCGTGGCCGCATTTGGCATGGGCGTCAGCGGTGTCGCCTGGGCGACCCTGATCTCGCAGGCGCTCTCGGCGGTGCTGGTCTTTTTGCGCCTGTGGCGCAGTACCGGGCTGTTCTCCTTCCGCTTCCGGGGGGCGCACTTCTCCTTCCGCCGGTTCCGCAGTATCTTTGCGATCGGGATCCTGGCCGGAATCCAGAACGCCATCTTCTCGTTCTCGAATGCCTTTATGCAGGCGGGCGTCAATTCGCTGGGCAATACCGTCATGGCCGGGAGCACTGCGGCCGAGACGGTGGAGAACTTTTTGTGGATGACTGCCTCCGCCTTTCAATATGCCGCCGCCACCTTCATCAGCAAAAATGCGGCCGCCGGGTATATGGATCGTGTGAGACGGGTCTTCTATATCACCACATTGGCCGGCGGCGCGATCGGACTGGTGCTGGGGGTAGGGGCCTATCTGACCGGGCCGCAACTCTTTACGCTGTTTTTGGACGGAGAGGGAGATGCCCTGCCGTATGCCATGCAGCGTGCCGCCGTTACCTACCCCTTCTACTTCCTGGCCGCCATCATGGGCACCGTCCCCTCCGCTATCCGCGGGCTGGGGCATAGCGTCTCCCCTACGGTGATCACCATCTCCGGCGTGTGCGTGTTGCGGGTCCTCTGGTGTTACACGGTCTTTGCCGCGCATCCGCGCCTGAATGTGCTGTATACCGTCCATCCCATCACCTGGGGGATCACGGTCGCCGCCCTGCTGGTCGCCTATGGCTTCTATTACCGCGCCGCCTGCCGCGCCCTGCGCGACCCGGCACCGGCCCTGCTCTGATCGCCCTGTTGTGTGCATGACAGGATAAAAAAAGACATTCCGGCGCCCTGCCATGCGGGGCGCCGGAATGCGTTTGGGGACACACGGGTCAGTCAATCTTCGTATACGGTATCATTTTGCGTCAGGGAGGCGGCACAGCTCTCTGGCGAAAGGCAGGAAAACGGATCCACCTCTACCCCGTTGACTGTAACAGAAAAATGCAGGTGTGGGGCGTCCCCCAGTTCCCGCAGGGAACTTTCCCCGATCTGGGCGATCACGTCCCCGCTCTTGACCTCCTTGCCTGCCGCGATCCCCTCCGGCAGGGTACTGCCCAGGTTCTGATAGCAGGTCACGACCCCGTTGCCGTGGTCGATCGAGATGCTCATGCCCATCATGTCATCCTCCCACACCTCCTGGATGGTACCAGCGGCAGAGGCGCAGACATCCGCCCCCAGCGCCGCCGCAATGTCCATACCGGTGTGGGTGCGCCAGTCGCCCATCGTGCTGGACTGGATGAGGGTGTCTTCATCATGGGAGCGTGCCAGCGTGCCGGTCAGGGGGCAGAGATACACGACCTGGGTCGGCGTCCCGTCCTCCTTTCCGGAGGGCTGGGGGTCCGTTTGCGTATCGCCGTTCGGAGGCGTATCTTCGGTGGGGAGAGACCCCCCTGCGTCCGGCGTGGCAGGAGAGGATCTTTTTGCTACACTGACGATGCCCAGGACGATGGCGGTGACGCATAATACGGCGATGATCACGGTATACAGGATGCGGGTGGTCTTGGCGGAGAGTTTTTTCTTTTCCATGGCTTGCAGTTCCTTTCAAGAATTTACAGCCATAGTGTAGACCACCGGCCGGGCATTTATACAAAAAGTGCAAAAGTAGGGGCGAGAACAGTGTTTTGTGAAAGTTCGCCGGTTTTTTCACTAAAGTTGCGCTGGGGCTATTGCATTTTCCTGCCTTCCTGTGTTATAATCATAAATAGGGAGACAGGGCGGCGCGACCCTTGCCCGGGTGCGTGAGATGCAACGACCGGTGCGATGCGCCCCCTGCTTGTGCCTGCGTCTGCCAACGCCGGGATCTGTAAGAGCCGGCGGGCGGTATGGCCATCCCTGCGAGTTAGTTTATGGGAGTTTTCTATGTCTGTGAAGAACGGAGAGGCGCGGCCGCATGCCCACCACAGAGAGCGACTGAAGGAGCGTTTTCTGAAGCAGGGGGTCGATTCCCTTGCCCCGCATGAGGCCCTGGAACTATTGCTTTTTTATGCGATCCCGCAACGGGATACCAATCTTCTGGCGCACCACCTGTTGGAGCGCTTTGGTTCATTGCAGGCAGTCCTGCAGGCCAGCATCGGGGATCTGTGCGCGATGCCGGGTGTCAGCCGCCACACGGCCACCCTCCTGCATTTGATACTGCCGCTGGCGGCCACGGCATTGACGGTCCCGGCGCAGGAACAGCGCCCCACCTTTTACGCCCCGGCCCAGGCGCAGGAATATCTGATCCATCTTTTCTTAGGCGAGCGGCAGGAGGCAGTCTATCTGCTTCTGTTGGATAACCGCCTTTCGCTCATCGAGCGGTGCCGCGTCCACATCGGCTCGATCAATTCGGTCTCCCTGTCCCCGCGCCGCATGATCGAGGTGGCGCTGGAGGCACAGGCCGCCTCCGTCATCCTGGCACATAACCACCCCACGGGCCTGGCCATACCGTCTTCAGAAGACGTGCAGACGACCGTGTCTTTGCGTGAGGCCTTTTCCCTGATCGGGGTGGAGATGCTGGAGCACTATGTGGTGGCGGGCGACACCTGCACCGGGATCCTGCAACATTCCCGCGCCCTCTTTGACGCACTCCCCGGTGCCTCTCATATGGCGGCGGCGTGGCGGGGCCGCCAGTGAAGACTGGCCCGTCTGCCGCCTTTTCTCTCTCCCTCTCTGCGTCATTGCCGGCGCTTGTCTTGGTGGCGATGGCAGGGGGAGATTTTTTCTGTAAAGGGGTTGACAGGGGAGATGTGTGGGTGTATAATAGTATCGGTTAGCGGGTGCTAACTGACGATGTGGCAAGACACACATCTACACACCCAAGGAAGAAACAGGAGGAAAGAGATATGTTTATCTGGATCGCGGAGAATATTGCCACGGTGATCATTTGCCTTGTGATCGTTTTGATGGTGGCGGGCGCCATTGCCGTGCTGGTGCGGGATAAAAAGAAGGGGCGCTCATCGTGCGGCTGTCAGTGCGGCAGTTGCCCTATGAGTGGTGCCTGCCATAGCACCTCCCAAAAGAAAAAGGAAACGAAAAAATGACCACAGAGCGGCCAGAGGGCGGTTCGTTTCCTCCCTTTGGGCGCAGAAGGGGCGGTCACACGGCACAAAAGGCGCACGATGGTGCGTCTCTTAACCAAAAGGGCCGCCGCACATGGAATTTTGAGATAGAGCCATAAAAAGCAATAAGAAAAAATCAAGGCCATCACTCGGACGACCTTGATTTTTTTCTTAGGCCCGCGCAATATAGGCCTCCCTCCGGTCGCGGAAGGAGCCTACGTTTTCGTGGCCTCCCTCCGGGAGGGAGGTGGTGAGCGGAGCGAACCGGAAGGAGCAAGCGTACCTCAACGCCAGGTTTTTTGTAGGTTTTTATAAGCCTTATGCACCGTGACCATTGGCCTCTTACAACCTACGATAAACCATTGGCGTACCTACGCAGGCTCCTTCCGTCACGCCGCGGGGCGGCGCGCCACCGTCTCCCTGCGGGTCGGTCACGCCGCGGCTCTGACATGCCCCCGGCATG
>CAYXDB010000110.1:0-5265 GCA_964463735.1 uncultured Ruminococcus sp.
CAACAGGACGGCGTCCTCGTAGTTATACCCTTCCCAGGTCATGAAGCCGATCAGGGCATTCTTACCCAGAGAGATCTCACCATTGGCCGTAGCCGGGCCGTCTGCGATGACCTGCCCTTTTTCTACTGCCTCGCCCACGTCCACGATCGGGCGCTGGTTGACACAGGTGCCCTGGTTGGAGCGTTTGAACTTGATCAGTTCATACGTGTCCTTGCGGCCGTTTTCGGTCAGGATCACGATGCGGTCAGAGTCTGCCCGCTCCACCGTGCCGCCCTCCCGGGCCAGCACCACCGCGCCGGAGTCCACAGCGGCCTTGTATTCCATGCCCGTCCCCACGATAGGAGACTCTGTCATCATCAGCGGCACTGCCTGCTTCTGCATGTTGGAACCCATCAGGGCACGGGTGTTATCGTCGTTCTCCAAGAACGGGATCATCGCGGCGGCCACCGACACGACCATCCGCGGCGATGCGTCCATATAGTCGATCCGGTCGCGATCCACTTCCAGGATCTCCGCCTTTTCACGGGCGATCACGCGGCGGTTGACAAAATGGCCTTCCGCATCCAGCGGCTCATTTGCCTGGGCGATGATGTAGTTGTCCTCTACATCGCCCGTCATATATTCGATCTCCCCCGTCACCACGCCGGTCGCCTTATCCACGCGGCGGTACGGTGCCTCCAGGAACCCGTAATCGTTGATGCGGGCATAGGTGGCCAGATAGGAGATCAGACCGATGTTCGGTCCTTCCGGCGTCTCGACCGGGCACATACGGCCGTAATGCGTATAGTGCACGTCACGCACGTCAAAGGAAGCACGGTCACGGGACAGACCGCCAGGGCCCAGTGCCGACAGGCGGCGCTTGTGCGTCAGTTCTGCCAGGGGGTTGTTCTGGTCCATGAACTGCGACAGAGGGGAAGAACCGAAGAATTCGCGGATCGCCGTAGCGACCGGGCGCGTATTGATCAGCGACTGGGGCGTCATCTCCTCCGTATCGTGGACGGACATACGCTCCTTGATATTCTTCTCCATACGGCCGAAGCCGATGCGCATCTGGTTCTGCAACAACTCACCCACGCAACGCAGGCGGCGGTTGCCCAGATGGTCGATATCGTCAAAATGGCCGACCCCGTGCGTCAGGTTCAGCAGATAGCCGATAGAGGCAAAGATATCGTCTTTGGTGATATGGCGGGGGGACAATTCATCCAGCCGCTCCACACACAGGCGTTTCACCGCGGCGCGGCGATCCTCCTCGCTCTGCAGGGGGTTCTCCTCCTGCACCTGTTGCAGGATCTCAGTCAGGACGCCATAGCGCACGCGCTCGTTCAGCCCGCAATCTGCCAGGTCATAGCCCAGCACCCATTCCGGGCGGACCGTGCCGTTGCCGAACACGCGCAGTTCTTTGCCATGCTCGGTGCGGATGTCTACCGCATTGATGCAGGCGCGCTCGATCGCGTCGGCCACTTCCTGCGTCAGGGCGGTGCCGGCCTCCGCCACCACTTCACCCGTCAGGGGGCTGATGGCGTCACGCACCAGGACGTGACCGCGGATGCGGGCGCCGATGGCCAGTTTTTTATCAAACTTGTAGCGGCCCACAGGAGCCAGATTGTAGCGCTTAGCATCAAAGAAGAGGCCGTTGACCAGGATCCGGGCGCTGTCTACCAGCGGCGGCTCACCGGGGCGCAACTTCTTATAGATCTCTTTCAGCGCCTCTTCCCCCAGCGTGGTGTGGTTCTCGGCGGCCAGGTTAGCGCACTCATCCTTGGTATAGGTGGCGGTGATGATCTCCTCTTCCCCGAACATGCGGGCGATATCCTCATCCGTCTCTTCCCCCAGGGCGCGGATCAGCACGGTGATCGGGATCTTGCGCGTCTTATCGATCTTTACGTAAAAGACATCCGATGCGTCCGTCTCATATTCCAGCCATGCGCCGTGATACGGGATGGCCTGCGCCGTATAGCTGTGCTTGCCGGTCTTATCCACCGTGCTCCCGTAATAGATGCCCGGGGAACGCACCAGCTGCGACACGATCACGCGCTCCGCCCCGTTGATCACGAACGTACCGTTGTCCGTCATCAGGGGGAAGTTGCCCATAAAGACCTCGTTCTGCTTTACCTCGCCCGTCTGCTTATTGGTCAGACGTGCGACCACGCGCAGGGGGGCATCGTATGTCACATCGCGATCCTTGCATTCCTCCACCGGGTACCGCGGATGATCAAAATCCAACGAGTAGCCGACAAAATCAATCGTGAGATTGCCGGAATAGTCAACGATCGGAGAGACATCGCGCAAAAGTTCCTTCATGCCTGTGTCCAGGAACCATTGGAAGGATTTCTTCTGCACCTCGATCAGATTTGGCATCTCCAGGGCTTCATCGATCTTTGAAAAGCTCATGCGCACGTTTTTGCCAAGCTTCTGGGGCTTTACCATGCTAGAATCACTCCATTTCATGTTTTTTTCAGGCGGCGACCGTACCTGCCGCCCGCTCGTTGCTATATTATAAAAGGAAAGGTTGTCCTGCAAAAAGGGCAAAATACCCCCTATAATTTAGCAATCGTATTGCATTTTAATATATTATCACAAAAAATTGAGATTGTCAAGTTTTTTTTGGCACTTTTTTTGCATTTTTTCTCCAGCGGCGAAAATTTTTTCCACGCAAAAAGTCACCCGTCAAAATTAAACGGGTGACTTTTACTGCTGCATACGTATTTTTTGTAGTGGTGCGATCACTGAAAAAGGATCACGTCAGAAGAAAATTCTTCTACCGTGGCCTCCGGCAACAGCGCCTCGCACGCTTCGGCAAAGAAACCGGTGATATGCGTCTCGGTATAATAATGCCCCGCCTCCAGCATATTCAGCCCCATCTCCGGCCCGTCCGCCATCAGGTGATAGCCGATGCGCCCGCTGAGATAGGTGTCCGCCCCTGCCTCCCGGGCGGCAGGGACCAGATCCTTGCCATCCCCGCCACACAGTGCCACGCACTGCACCGTGCGCCCGGCGTCTGCGACCAGGACCATCGGCGCCCCCAGGATCTCCTTGACCGAGGCGGCAAAATCTGATAAGAGCATGGGCTGTGGCAGGATGCCGATACGTGCCAGCTCTGCCTCCCCTTCCCCCAGCGGGGCAACGTCCTCCAGCCCCAGCATCTCACACAGGCGGTCATTGACGCCGCCGGCCACAGCATCCGCCCGGGTATGGAAGCACATGACCGACACGCCCCCCTGCAGCAGGCGCATCACCTTGCGCGCCACATGGTCTTCTTCTGTCACCGCCCCCAGCGGATGAAAGAGCAGTGGGTGATGGGAGATGATGAGGTCAAAGCGGTTCTCAATGGCGTAGTTGACCGCCTCCTCCGTCACATCCAGTGTGCACAGGATGCGCCCCACCGGGCGATTGGCATCCGGGCAGACCATCAACCCATCCCTATCCCACGTGCAGGAGAGCGCGGGCGGGATGCGATCACACAGGCGTTCATACAGTTCATGTACCGTCATGGCAATAGGCCTCCTTTATTTGCAAAAGCGCGGCAAGGAGCGCTTCTTCTTCCCGCGCCGCGGCGGCATCCCCGGTACAGCGCAGGCCCCTCAGGCGCTTTTTGCATATGTCAACTTTCTTTGAAATGTAGGTGACAAACATAGATATTTCCTGCTCTGTCTGGACGCGTGGCACGCCGATCTCCGCCTCACAGGGGGAGAGTGTGTGCGGCACGCCGGTATAATGGACAGCAAAGCAGGTGTAGACGCGCCCGGCGGCGGCGCAGAGCGTCTCACCGTCCCACATATACCCGTTCTCCGCCAGATAGCGGCGCAAAACGGCCGCCCGCGTCATCGGTTGCAGGATCAGGCGCACCGCCGCGTCACGCACGAAGGGCGCTTCCTCCAGGATGTGCACGATCATCTCTCCCCCCATGCCGCAGATGGCGATATCCTGCAGGCCGCACCCGGCAAGGTCGGTCAGCCCATCGCAGAGCACCGCCTCTACCCGGTCCGAGAGGCCACACGCCGCGGCATTTTCCCGTGCGCGGGCAAGCGGCCCGGGATGGATGTCGGTAACATAGGCGCGCGTGATGCGCCCTGTGGAGAGCAGATAGAGAGGCAGATACGCATGGTCCGTCCCCACATCAGCAAAAACCGCCTTCGGGCGAACGAAGGCGGCCGCCGCAGACAATCTGGCATCCAGCGTCTGTTTCACGGGCACTTATTTCTCTTCTGTGGCGAGGAAGGCATTGATGTCAGCCACCAGCTGGTCAGCATCCGTGCCGTGCACAGCACAGGCCTGTTCAATGCTCTCACCGCGAGAGGCGGGGCACCCCAGACAATGCATCCCGATTGCAAAGAAGAATTTTGCCGTCTCGGCATTGGCGTCCAGCACGTCCCCAATGATCGAATCTTTCGTTACCTGCATGATATATACCACCTTTCTTGTTATACTACCATTATAATAGCCCGCGCATGGCTTGTCAAGCCTTTTTGCAAAAGAAAAAGCGGCGCCCTCCTTTCCGCGCGACGCGGCGGGGCCATGGCGGCACAAAAAAGTGTCCCCTGTTCGCGGCTTTTTTACCAGTCCGCCCTTGATTTTTCATAAGTTGTATGCTATACTATGGGCAGAAACGTGAAATGAAATCGGTATGTACGAAGGAGGCCCCCCTTGATCATAGCACTGGAAGACGCAAAAAGCAAACTGATCTCCCTACGGGAGGATCTGAAGGAGTTGCACGCCTCCTTACGCATCGACACCCTGCGTGAGCGCGCCGAAGAACTGGAGGCCGCCTCGCTGGAGCCGAATTTCTGGGATGACCCGCAGAAGAGCACCCGCGTCATGCAACAGGTCAAACAGATGAAGGACACCATCGAGGAATATGAGACCCTGTGCAACAAGCTGGAAGATGCCCTGACGCTGTGCGAGATGGCCATCGAGGAAAACGACGAAGGGTCCGTTGCGGAAGTATTGCAGGAATTAGACTTTGTGACGCGGGGCGAGGAGCGCATGCGCATCGAGGTATTGCTCTCCGGCCCTTACGATAAGAACAACGCCATCCTGTCCTTCCACCCCGGTGCCGGCGGTACCGAGGCGCAGGATTGGGCCGAGATGCTGTACCGCATGTATAACCGCTGGGCGGATGCCCACGGCTTCACCGCCAAGTTGATCGACTGGCTGGACGGAGACGAGGCGGGGCTGAAGAGCGCCACCCTGCTGGTCGAGGGCACCAACGCCTATGGGTATCTAAAAAGCGAGAATGGCGTCCACCGCCTGGTGCGCGTCTCCCCC
>CAYXDB010000111.1:0-5073 GCA_964463735.1 uncultured Ruminococcus sp.
ATATCTTTTTGCTTTTTTCTATCTTTTTGGGTCATATCTATTTACAACGCAGACCGCGGGTGCTTTTTTCTTGCCTGTTGCCCTTGCTTTTTCCGTGGGAAAAAGGTATAATGATAGCGAGAGGAGATCACTGCCATGAATGAAAAAGAAATTGCTGAACTGCGCCGCCGCTTCAAGCCGGAGCGCAGTAATATCCAGCGCGTGCGCGGATGCTATATAAACGGGAGTGGGGAGGTCATCTCCACCTTTGATCAGCCGCTCGGGGAGACGCTCCCCGTCATGTCGGAACAGGTGCTGTCCCTGTTGCGCCGCACCTTGTCCGGCAGTCTGGGGCGCAATCTGCACGCCATCCCTTTTACTACGCGTCAGGTCAGCGAGGGGGAAGAACATCGCCTGTTACAGGCGTTGCGCCAGAGCGCCCTGCAGGATGAGGCGGCAGTGGGGCAGTTTTTTGACCGCGTGCGCCAGTCTGTTAAAATGGAGGGGAATTACCTGATCCTCCTGGCCTCCGACCGGTATGATGTGCCTACCTACTCAAAAAATGAGGAGGAAGGGGACTCGACCCAGGTGTTTTCCTATATCCTGTGTAGCATTTGCCCGGTCCGCACCGATCGAAAGCCGACGCTCGGGGTCGAGGTCGAGGAAAAACGACTCCTGAGCATGCAGGAAGAACCGTGCGTGGCCAACCCGGAACTGGGCTTTGTGTTCCCAGCGTTTGATGACCGCGCCGCCAACCTGTACAGCGCCTGGATGTATACGCGTAGCGCCTCAGAATGCTATCCGGATTTCACAGCCTCCGTTTTTGGCGCCGCCGCCCCCATGCCCGCTACCACCCAGCGTGAGAACTTTTCTGCGGCCCTTTCCGATGCCGTGGGAGAAGATTGCGATTACGCGACCATCTCCTATGTGCGCGGCGCCGTTGCCCGCTTGATCGAGGCACATAAAGCAGAGCGGGTACGGGAACCGCTGTTCGTCACGGCAGACAATGTGAAGGACGTTTTGCTGGAGGCCGGTGTGCCACAGGAAAAAGCCGGTGCTTTTGTCGAGCGGTATACCGATTCTTTTGGGGCGGGGTGTGAATTGCGCCCAGCCAATATCGTAGAGACGCGCCGCCTGTCGCTTGCTACGCCGGATGTTGCCATCAAAGTGGCACCGGAGCGCGGCGACCTGATAGAAACACGTACCATAGACGGCGTCAAATATATCCTGGTGCGTGCGGAAGGGGATGTGGAAGTCAATGGAGTGCGCATCCACATCGCAGATTGAGTGGATGTAGGGGATCCTTGCAGGGCAAGAGATATCAATATGTATTTTTAATTAAAGGAGATATAAAGTATGAAAAAGATCGTATCGATCCGTGGTATGATGTGCGCGCATTGTAGCGCCCATGTGGAAAAAGCCCTCTCGGCCGTGCCGGGGGTGTCTGCCGTAGCGGTGGATCTGGGCGCCGGCACAGCGACCGTGACCCTTTCTTCCGATGTGGCAGATCATGTCCTGGCACAGGCCATCACCGCCGCCGGGTATGAGGTGCTTTCCTGCCAGACCGAGGCATAAAGATTGGATACAAGAAGCAGTCCCGGCCATGGCCGGGACTGCTTCTTGTATCCTTTATAGAACAGACAGGAGGACGATGCTCCCAAGAGAAAGGAGGATCCCCACCCATTTGGCGGGGTCGATGCGTTCGTGAAACAGGATGCAGGAGTAAAGGACGGAGAGCAATAGCACCCCGCCGTTGTTTAAGGGGGAGAGTATGGCCACATCTACCAGCGAGAGGCAGTAGACCTGCAAATTGACCGAAAATGTGACGATCAGAAAACAGCAGACCATAAAGAAAGCAGAAGCGCGCGATTGCTTCATCGCGGCCAGCGTCTTTCCCCTTTGCCGGTAGAGCAGGGAAAGCAGGGAGAATAGGCCGCAGAAAAGATACGTCAGCACGATCAGTGCGTCCTTTTCACCGTTGCCCAGTTTTTGCGGGATATCCAGTATGGAACAGTAAAGACCGTTGGTCAGGAAGAGCGCCCCGCATAGGAGGTAAAAGACGAGCGGCGGCCGCTCGGTGTGACTGCGCAGTCCCTTCCAGTTCAGGAAAATGAAGGAGACCAGCATCATGGCGATGGCACACAACTGCCCGCTGGATAGGACGGTCTGGAACAGGAGGGTGGATTCTGCTAACGGGATCAAGATGCCGCCAAACAGCATGCAGATCATAACGAGTGAATAAGGGCCGGCGGCGCTGGCACGGATCAGGGCGGTGTTGTAGACGGTCAGGATCAGGCCGTTCAGCAGACCCAGCAACCAGGTCAAGGGGCCGGCTTGCAGGGAAAAACCGCTCAGGCAACAGGTCATAGCGGCCACGGCAAATCCTTCCAGCGTGGAAAAAACAGGCGAGGCGTTTTCCGCCTGGCCCGGATAGCGGTCTGAATAGCATTTGCAGAACAGCGATTGCAGGGTTGAAAGCAGGATCAGCGCAGGGATCAGCAAAAATGGCAACATGGCAGACTCCTTGGTAGGAAAGTGATATCTACATGGCATCCGCACACTATTTTACACGGTCATAAACTTTTTGTCAAGCATTTTACAGAAACGGCTTGACATACCCGACAGAGTGTGATATAAAGAAGGCAGGACGGTATAATGTCCTGTGGAAGGGAGATATAAAAATGCGCGAGAAGATATTGTGGGATAATAACTGGCAGTTCCACCGCGGCGACATCTTGCATGAAGAACCTGAGGTCAAGGGCGTGATGTATATGGGTGCCAAGACGGAACGCTATCTGATGGGGCCAGCATCTCCCGCTTACGTAAGTGAAGTGGACGGCTATAATAACAAAGTGGAGCACCGTGCCGAGCGCTGGTATGCCGTCACATTGCCGCATGATTACCTGATCGGCGATGTGCCGGACCCCCATAAGAACTGCGCCCTGGGGTGGGTCAAATACGATAATGCCTGGTACCGTAAGCGTTTCACTCTCCCGGCGGAGGATCAGGGGCGCCGCCTGGTATTGCTGTTTGAGGGGGTGGCCACGCATGCCACCGTGTACCTGAACGGCTGCTTGATGAAGCACAATTTCTGCGGCTATACCTCTTTTGAGGTGGATATTACCGATGTGGCCAAATATGGGGAGGAGAACCTCCTTGCGGTATATGTCAACTGTGCGGAGCATGAAGCCTGGTGGTATGAAGGCGCCGGTATCTACCGCCATGTGTATCTGATCAAGACAGACTCTGTTGCTATGACGCAGTGGGGTACCTATGTCCTGCCGCGCGAGGGGGAAGATGACTTGTGGACGCTGCGGGTAGAGAATACCGTGCAGAACGACCGCCAGAGCGCGGTGCCGGTCCAGGTCGTCTCCGACATTCTGGATCACACAGGGGAGACGATCGCCACCCTTACATGCGAGGGAGAGATACCGCCGTACAGTACCGTAACACTGGCATCCACTGGGTGGATCAAGCACCCATACCGTTGGGATCTGGATGATCCCTATCTCTATACCTGCCGCGCCCATGTGCTGGTAGGCGGGGAGGAGACAGATGCCTATGACACGCGCTTCGGGTTCCGTACCGTTCGGGCAGACCCGGAGCAGGGGCTCTTTTTGAATGGGCGCCATGTCCTGCTCAAGGGTGTCTGCGGGCACGAGAATTTTGGCCTGACGGGCAAAGCCTGCCCGGATAATATCTTCCGGGAGAAGGTGTTGACGCTCAAGGAGATGGGCGCCAATGCCTATCGCACCAGTCACTACCCGCAGTCCAGCGTGCTGATGGATGCGTTTGATGAACTGGGCATGCTGGTCATGGACGAGACCCGCTGGTTTGAATCGACTGAGGAAGGGCTGGAACAGCTTACCATGTTGATGAAGCGGGATCGCAATCGCCCCTCTGTCATCATGTGGTCGGTGGGGAATGAAGAACCGCTCTTCGTGACGGAACAGGGGCGCCGCATCTGCCGCCGCATGATGGCACACGCCCGCTGCCTGGATGACAGCCGCTTTATCATGACGGCCAATGATAAGGCGCCGGAACGCGCGACGGTGTATGACGAGTGCGATATCATAGGTATCAATTATAACCTGGGTATGTTTGAGGCAGTGCACGAAAAATATCCGCATAAGGCGATCTTTTCCTCCGAGAATGCCGCCACCGGTACCACCCGTGGGTGGTACTATCCGGACGACCCGCAAAAGGGGCGCTGTTCCGCCTATGATAAGGACACCAATAACTGGTTCCTCGGGCGTGAGAAAACATGGCGCTTCCTTGCTGGCCATCCGTGGATCATGGGCGGTTTTCAGTGGCATGCGTATGAATATCGGGGGGAGGCCGTCTGGCCACGGCTGTGTTCCGTCTCCGGCGCGATCGATCTTTTCTGGCAGAGAAAGGATGCCTTTTATCAGAACCAGTCCCTCTGGACAGAGGCGCCCATGGTACATCTGCTCCCGCATTGGACGTTCCCGGGACGGGAAGGGGAGGAGATGCGCGTCTCCGCGTATACCAACTGCGAGGAGGTAGCGCTGTTCTTGAACGGTGCGTGCCTCGGTCGTTGCCCGGTGGAACAGTATTCCCATGCCGAGTGGCGCGTGCCGTATTGCCCCGGCCGTCTGGAGGCGATCGGTTACCGCGCCGGGCAGGAAGTGGCCCGCGATGTGCGTGAGACGGCCGATAGCGGCGTGCGCCTGCACCTGTCCCTGATGAATCATGAGGCAGTGCGTGCCAATGGCCGGGATATGGCGCTGGTCTGCTGCACGGTCTTGGATGCCGCGGGGCGCGAGGTGCCGCAAGCCACACCGCATGTGCGCTTTATCGCCGGAGAGGGAATTACCCTGTATGCGACAGGCTCGGATAATACAGACCATGTGTCCGTCTTTTCCCATGAGCGCCGGATGTATGCCGGGCGCGTTACAGCGGCCGCTGTGGCTGGCACCGTGCCGGGGAAGGGACGCCTGTATGCCGAGGCGGAAGGCCTGATGAGCGCATGGCTGGATATTCCGCTGATCGCGGAATGATCCGGCATGCCTTCTAAAGAGAGGCCGTACCCTATGCAAAATGTTTTGCACAAATAAAAAATAATTGCAAAAA
>CAYXDB010000112.1:0-4982 GCA_964463735.1 uncultured Ruminococcus sp.
GAGAGGAGCAGGGCATATACGTCCTGTTCCTGCGCGCGGCGCAGGGGGGTGACCGGTGCGGTGGCATCTGCCCCCGCCAGCAACAGCAGGAGCCCTTCGATGGCGGTGCGCAGGCGCTGTTCTGCCCCCAGCGGCACCGCGGCCCGCCGTTGCATCCGGTGGGTGGAGGGATCCCCGAGCGGGGTAGAGAAGATACGCTCGCTCTCCCGCAGGATGTCGGCGATCAGGACGCGGCCCGCCTGCCCGACCCGCGTGCGCCGGTGCACGAAGCGCTCCATGATCGGAGAAGAAGAGGAGAAGGAGAATACCACCAGATTGGGGGCCACCCGCCCGTTGGCGCGCAGGGCGTGCCATTCGTCGGGCGCGTGGAACAGGATCTCCCCGTGTGAGAGCACGGTCTCTCGGTCGTCGGCCGTGACCAGTATCTCCCCGCGATCCACGTATACGCACTCCCAGAAGTCGTGCTTCTCCCCCGCGTAGGCATAGCTCTTGGTGTATTCAAACCAATGCACCGTAAACAGTTCATCGATCCGCACCGTGTCCTGGAGCGTCAGTCCCACATATTCCATCGTTTTTCCTCCGTCGTGTGTCTTTGGTTTTCATTATTATATCACACATTGACCGATATTGCAAATCATTTGCCCTATTCTGCCAATGTTTTTGATATCATCCGTGCTATACTTAAGATGCAGCCTCTTTCCAAAAGGGGGGCCTTGAAAAAGTTAGGAGGAAGTGTTGCAAAAACCGTTCACATGATGTATAATGAATAGGAGGCCTATTTGGCCCTACAACTGTGAAAGGTATTTTGTAGCATGCAAGAGACTTTGAGCGAACTATTACATCAGTTTAACGTACAACTGGACGATCTGGACGAGACACCCTATGGCAACGGACATATCAACGAGACGTTCGTAGTTGGCGTAAAGAAGCGCTACATCCTGCAAAAGATCAATACCCACGTATTCCGTGACCCGGACGGCATGATGCGCAACATCGTGGCCGTGACAGAGCATGTCCGCGCGCGTGCCGCCGCCGAGGGGCTGGACCCCGCCCGTGCGACCCTGACGCTGGTGCCTACCGTGGATGGCAAGTCCTATTATCGCGCACCGAACGGCAATTGCTACCGCCTGTATCATTTTATCGAGGATACGGTGTGCTATGACCTGGCCACCGACCCCTCCCTTTTGTATCAAGCCGCACGGACGTTCGGCCAGTTCCAGAAATGGTTGAGGGATTTCCCGGCCGCCACGCTGTGTGAGGTCATCCCGCATTTCCATGATACGCGTGACCGCTTCGCCCAGTTGAAGGAGGCGATCGCCGCAGACCGCGCAGGCCGCGTGGCCGAGGTGCAGGAGGAGATCGCATTTGCCCTGGCGCGGGAGAACATGACCGGCGTGGTGCTGGACGCCATTGCAGAGGGCACGGTGCCCCTGCGCGTGACGCATAACGATACCAAATTGAACAATGTGATGCTGGATGCCAAGACCGGCGAGGGCGTTTGCGTGATCGACCTGGATACGGTCATGCCCGGCTCGCTGTTGTATGACTATGGCGACGCCCTGCGCTTCGGCGCCAGTTCCGGCGCGGAGGACGAAAAGGACCTTTCCAAGATTTATTGCCGCATGGATAATTATGAGGCCTTTACCCGCGGGTTCGTCGAGACACTGGGCGACACGCTGACCCCGCGTGAGGTCGCTTTGCTCCCGTTCTCCGTGCGCCTGATGACCTACGAGTGCGGCATCCGGTTCCTGACCGACTATCTCAACGGAGATACCTATTTCCGCATCCACTACCCGACCCAGAATCTGGATCGTTGCCACACCCAGTTCAAACTGGTGGCCGACATGGAAGAAAAAGAAGATACGATGCAGGAGATCGTCCGGCGCTGTATGGCCGACTGATGGGGCCGATAGAGAAGAGAGGAAGAAACGATGGGACAGAAAAAAATACGCATCGGCCTGGTGGGCTTGGGTGCCCGCGGCATGAGCTTGATCGAGCCGGTGTTCTTGGAGAATCATGAGAAGGTCGATCTGTGCGCGGTGTGCGATGTGTATGCCGACCGCAATGAGGAAGCCGTGCGCCGCATTACCGACAAGGGCTTTCCCGCTCCGCTGACCTTTACCGATCACCGCGCGTTGCTTTCCTGCGGTGCCATAGATGCTGTGGTCATCGCCTGTTCCTGGGAGGATCATGTCCGCGTCGCCATAGACGCGCTCCGTGCCCGCATTCCGGTCGGCATGGAGGTGGGCGGCGCCTATACGGTGGAGGAATGCTGGGACCTGGTACATGCCCAGGAGGAGACCGGCACCCCGTTTATGTTCCTGGAGAACTGTTGCTATGGGCGGCGCGAGATGATGGTCATGCACATGGTAGACCAGGGGCTTCTCGGCGATATCGTGCACTGTTCCGGCTCTTATGAGCACGACCTGCGGTATGAGATCGCCTATGGTAAGGAGAATCGCCACTACCGCCTGCGCAACTATCTGCACCGTAATTGTGAGAATTATCCGACGCACGAGCTGGGCCCGATCGCACAGATCCTGCGCATCAACCGGGGCAACCGCATGCTCTCCCTGACTTCCACCGCCAGCCGTGCGGCCGGCATGCATGCCTATATCGCCGCGCACAAGCCGGAGGATGAAGAACTGTTGCACGCAGATTTCCGCCAGGGGGATGTGGTGACGACGGTGATCCGGTGTAGCGAGGGGGAGACGATCCGCCTGACCCTGGGCACCACCTTGCCGCGCTTTTACAGTCGTAACTTCACGGTGTGCGGCACGCGCGGCATGTATGAAGAAAACTCTGACTCGGTGTTCTTAGACGATGATGAGACACTGCGCCAGGATGAGTGGGACTGGAAAAAGCATTTTGGCAATGCCGCCCAGTATGCAGAGCGCTATGAGCATCCGGTATGGGACCGCTTCCTGCACGATGGCGTGCGGGGGGGCCACGGCGGCATGGACTGGCTGGTCTATGGCGAATTCGTGGACTGCCTCCTGGAGGGGCGCCCGTTCCCCATCGATGTGTACGATGCGGCCGCCTGGATGGTGATCACGCCGCTCTCGGAACAGTCGATCGCCATGGGCAGTGCCCCGGTCGCGATCCCGGACTTCACCAATGGCGCCTATCTGACGCGCAAGTCCTGATGTCCTTGTGATAAACAGCACCCCGGGGAGCCGATACGGCGCCCCGGGGTGCTGTTGCTTTTGGTGGGGATCATTCTTTGCTTTCGGTGTCGGTTGCGTCATGGTCGCGGTGCTCCCGCTTTTCCCGCAATACGGCTAAGTAGTGGGAGAGGGAAGCGTGCGGCAACCAGCGCAGGGGGTGGCGCCGCCGCTCCCAATGTGTATGCAGATACTGGCGTGCCTTTTCCCGCATGGCCTCCAGATCCACCGTCTCCCGGATGGCTTTGGCGTGCTGGCGCAACTTGGCCAGCAGGTCAAGGGACTCTGTCAGATCGGCAAGGAACAGGCCATAGTATATCCCAAGGAGCAGGATGCCCCAGTCCGGGAGCGGGGCAGCGAGCCAGGTGCGGAGCGCCCCATCCAGCAAAAAATAGTAGGCGCCGCCGCATACCCCCCATAGAAAGGAATACAGCGGGCAGATCAGGCCCAGGATGTTGCCGCACCGGTCGCGATAGTCCCAGAGACGGGTGCGATAGACGCGCAGGGCGATATAGCCGCCGATAAATTCTATCAGGGTCGCCAGCAGCATGGTCAGGCAAAAGAAGAGCGCAAAGCGGAGCCAGGGGGCCGTGACGGCAGTAAGCCACTCGCGCAGCAGATACAGCGCCAGCAGACCAAAGCCGTAGATGGGCAGGCAGGGCCCGGTCATGAAGCCGGGGTCGATCCAGCGGTGGGCGTGGGCGCCCCGCCATACGACCTCCAGTAACCAGCCCAGTGTCCCGCCGACCATAAACAGACGCAAAACGGTGACGAGCAGATGCATAAAGAGACCTCTCTTGCAGGTGATGCGGGGGCATCAGAGTTGGGTGATGTCGTTGCCCTCCAGAGCGGCCAGCCCCATGCGCAGGGCGCGGGTCGCGTTGCGCCGCTCTTCGGCCGTCCCCGCTGTCAGATCCGGTAGCAGAGAGCGGTACAATTCTCCCCGCACGGTCATGTCTTTTTCCAGATAGCGGGCATCGTAATTGGGGATGGTGTGGTCGATCAGTTCCAGATGGTACAGGCCCAGCACAGACCCGTCTGCCTGTTGCGGCACATCAAAATCCGGCGGGGTGGAACCGGTCAGGGTCACGCGCAGGGCCGTATCGGCGCCGTAGCCGCTCTCCTGCACGGCCGCCTTCAGGCGCCCGGCTACCTCGCGGTCGCTGTCAACGCCGGTCAGGTCCACGGTCAGCGTCTCATAGCGGCGGGTGGCCATCTCGATGCGCTCCGTCTGGATCTCCCAGCCTTTTTCGGTGCAGGTGGCCTTGCCTAAGATCACGCCGCCCCGCCCCGGCTCATCAAAACTGCGCCCTACCAGGCACCCGGTGTAGGCGTAGAGCCCCCCGTCCCCGGTAGCCGTCGGCTGTGCGGCGATATGCTGGTGCCCCAGGGCGGCATAGGCCGCGCCAAAACCGGCAATGTCCTGCAGGCTGATCGGGGCATATTTGGAGAGGGGCACGCCCAGGTCCCCGTGGGCGCAGAGCAGGTTCAGGCGCCCGGCGTCCTCCGGCTCTGCCCCGGCTAAGGGGGCGTTTTCCAGCCGGTCGGATAAAAAGGCCCAGCCGTAGACGGCGGTATTCAGGGCAGGGAAGTCAAAGTGCGCCAGCGACTCGGTCGCGAAGACGTGGACATTTTCCGGCAGGCGGCCGGAGCGCCATAAGCTACCGGTCGTGTAGGGGTCGTGGTTCCCCGGTGCGATGACGAACTGGCACTGGGGGCAGGCGGCAAACTCATCCAGCAGGAAAGAGACCGTTTTGCTGGTCACATACGCACTGTCAAACAGATCCCCCGGCAGAAGCGCCAGGTCGACCTGGCGCT
>CAYXDB010000113.1:0-4931 GCA_964463735.1 uncultured Ruminococcus sp.
GACCGTAGACTATGCTAAACTGGCTAAGCGCCCTGCCCGGGGCCGCCGCACAGGGACTTGTGTGGGGCATCATGGCGATCGGCGTATACATCACCTATAAGATCCTCGACATTGCCGATCTGACCGTCGATGGTTCCCTCTGCACCGGCGGCGCGGTATGCGCCCTGCTGATCACGCAGGGGGTGGACATCTGGCTCGCCATGCTGGCCGCCGTGCTGTGCGGCATGCTGGCCGGTGCGCTGACCGGTGTCTTTCACACACTGATGGGGATCCCTGCCATCCTCGCCGGGATCCTGACCCAACTGATCCTGTGGTCAGCCAACCTCAAGATCATGGGGCAGGCCAATCTGGCGGTCCCCGCGCGCACCTATGACGTGCTGATCGCCCAGTTGGATATCCCCCACGCGCTCTTGATCCTGGGCATCGCCGTACTGGCCCTGACCGCCCTGCTCTATTGGTTCTTCGGGACGGAGCTGGGGGCCTCCCTCCGTGCGACCGGGTGCAACCAGCAGATGAGCCGGGCGCAGGGCATCTCGACCACGGTGACGACGATCCTTGGTCTGGTGCTCTCTAACGGCATCGTGGCGCTCTCCGGCGCGTTCCTTGCGCAGTACCAGGGATTTGCCGATATCAATATGGGGCGCGGCGCCATCGTCACAGGTCTGGCCGCCGTGGTCATCGGGGAGGCCATCGTCTCCCGCATCTCCCGCAATTTCGCGGTGCGCCTGTTGGGCGTCGTGGTGGGCGGCATCCTCTACTGGTTCATCTACCAAACGGTGATCTTCCTTGGTCTGGACCCCGATCTGCTCAAGATGCTCGCCGCCTTGATCGTGGCCGTATTCCTGGCCATCCCCTACTGGAAGACACGGTTTTTCAAAAAGAAGAAAGCGCCGGCCGCATGCGCCGCCCCTGACCGGGCAAAGGAGGATTGACCATGCTGGAGATGAAGCATATCACCAAAATATTCAACCCCGGCACCGTCAATGAGAAGGTCGCGCTCCGCGACCTGAGCCTGACACTGCACGATGGCGACTTTGTGACGGTGATCGGCGGCAACGGCGCCGGAAAGAGCACCCTGCTGAACGCGATCGCCGGTGTCTGGCAACCGGACGAAGGGCAGATCCTGATCGATGGTATCGACATCACGACCATGCCGGAGCACAAGCGCGCCAAATTTCTGGGGCGCGTGTTCCAGGACCCCATGATCGGAACAGCCGGCGACATGCAGATCGAGGAGAATCTAGCACTGGCACTGCGGCGCGGCAAGCACCGTGGCCTGCGCTGGGGCATCACCGCGGCAGAACGGGCCGATTACCGCGCGCAACTGGCGCGCCTGGGCCTGGGGCTGGAGGACCGCATGACCAGCAAGGTCGGGCTCCTCTCCGGCGGACAACGCCAATCCCTGACCCTGCTGATGGCGACGCTGGTACAGCCCAAACTGCTCCTGCTGGACGAGCACACCGCGGCGCTGGACCCCAAAACAGCCGCCAAGATCCTGACGCTGACCGATGAGATCGTGACCGAGAACCACCTGACGACCTTGATGATCACGCACAATATGAAAGACGCTATCGAACACGGCAACCGCCTGATCATGCTCTATGATGGACATGTGGTCATCGATGTAGCGGGCGAAGAGAAACAGAAGCTGACGGTGGAGATGCTGCTGGAGGCATTTACCCGCGTCAGCGGTAGCGCGTTCACCTCCGACCGCGCCCTGCTCTCCTGAGGCCCACGCACCTGCAAAAAGCAGCAAAGTCCAGGGGCACGGCATTGCCGTGCCCCTGGACTTTGCTATAAGGCTCATCGCCGCTTGTTATGCCCAACTCATCGTGCCGGGCTTGGGTTCCCGAATGATGGACTGTTGCAGGAAGGCCACGGCGTGTGCCAGCCCTTCCTCCGTCGTCATCAAACTGTCCTCATGCTCGATGCTCAGCACCCCGTCATACCCGCACAGGCGCAGGTTGCTGATCATATCCCGCCAATAATCCAGCCCGTTGCCGTAGCCGACCGAGCGGAAGATCCAGGAGCGGTGTGCCTCATCGCTGTAATGCTTGGTATCCAGCACGCCGAATTTGGCCGTATTATACGGGTCGATCTTGGTATCCTTGGCGTGAAAGTGGTAGATGGCGCCCTCCAGCACGCGGATAGCGGCCACCGGGTCGATCCCCTGCCAGATGAGGTGCGAGGGGTCGAAATTCGCGCCGATCACAGGGCCAACGGCCTCACGCAGGCGCAACAACGTCTCCGGATTGTATACACAGAAGCCGGGGTGCATCTCAAAGGCGATGCGGTCCACACCGTGCTCCAGGGCGAAGGCAGCCGTCTTCTTCCAATACGGGATCAACACCTGGTTCCACTGGTAATCCAGCACATCCAGGAAATCCGGCGGCCAGGCGCAGGTAGCCCAGTTGGGCGTCTTGTCCTCCGGGGAGCCACCCGGGCAGCCCGAGAAAGTGACCACCGTGCGGATGCCAAGCTTTTCTGCCAGCAGGACCGTCTGATGGAAGTCGTGGTCAAACTGCGCGGCGATGGCGGGATCCGGATGGACAGCATTGCCGTGCGTGGACAGAGCGGCGATAGTCAGGCCGGACTCTGCGATGGTCTTCTGGAATTCTGCCATGGCCTGCGGGTCAGAGAGCAGTTTGTCGGGGTCGCAATGTGCCTTGCCCGGGTAGCCGCCGCATCCCAGTTCCACCTGCTCGATCCCCAGCGCTTTGAACTTTGCCAACGCCTCAGACAACGGCATATTGGCAAACAGATTGGTCAGTACACCAAGTTTCATGATCTATTCCCTTCCTGTTTTGTAATGGCACCGGCCTGTGCCGGAGCCTCTAGGTGCATTATAGCAAATTTTCCTCTACTTTGCAAGTCCTTTTACCACAAAAGAGGAAAACAGGCGTCAAAAAATTTCCGCGCCCCTGCATAATACGATGGGGGCGCGGGTACAATGATAGCAGATACGGAACAGGCTGTTTTCCTCTGGATGATGGCGTGTGCGTATCGAGTACACGCTGGAAGGAAAACACCACGCTATGGGGAAGAGCGCACTGCCGTTCCACTTTGCCGCTGCCCTCGTGCAGGATAAGCGGGCGATGCAGTGCTTCGCGCACATGGGTGACGAAGAACGGGAAGCCATTCTTCAACGGGCCAGATGTGCCACCTCGCAGGCGGATATGCGGTTGCTGGTCGGGTCGCTCTCATCCGGGATCGACGCGACCGAGCATGACCGAGCATTTTCCTGATGTGTGCGGACCGGGCAGGGGCTTCCCCCTGCCCGGTCTTTTCGCGCTCAGATGGCCTTTTGCGACACACGGGGTGGCTTGCATGGAATTTCAAGACACACGGGGCCGCTTTTGCGTTGTTACAAGACACGCGCCCTGTCAGAAGCCGAAATATGTCAGGGCATTGCGCCAGCAGATATCCTGCACGATCTGGCCCAGGGTTTCGCGGTCATCCGGGTATTCCCCTTCTTCCACCCAGCGGCCCAGCAGGTCGCACAAGATGCGGCGGAAATATTCATGCCGCGGGTAGGAAACGAAACTGCGGGAATCGGTCAGCATGCCGACAAAGCGCGGCAGGAGCCCCAGGCTCGCCAGGGTGGTCATCTGCGCCTGCATCCCGTCCCGGTGATCGTTGAACCACCAGGCGGCGCCAAACTGGATACGCCCGGGGGTCGGTGCCGCCTGAAAATTCCCAGCCATGCTGGCGAGCACCGCATTATCCTGCGGGTTCAAACAATACAGCACCGTGCGCGGCAAAGTGCCCGCGTATTCCATGTGCGAGAGCAGGGCAGCAAGCGGCTCAGCAATGCGCAGATCATTCATGGAGTCGAAGCCGCTGTCCGGCCCCAGGCGCTCCCACATCCGGCGATTGTTGTTGCGCAGTGCCCCTATGTGTAACTGCATGGCAAAGCCGTGGCGCACATAGAGGCCGGACAGATGCAGAAGGAGCGCGGTGCGATAGGCGGCCATCTCTGCTTCACTTAGGGTCTTCCCCGCCATTTTTTTATCAAATGCGACACACGGGTCACCTATGGCGAAGGAAACGGTCTCCAGCGAATGGTCGGACAGGCGGCACCCCTGCGCGGCAAAGAACGCCGCGCGGCGGGCAAGGAAATCACACAGTTCCCCGTAGGACGTGATCCCGTTCTGCTCCATATAGGGGACGAAGGTGTCCCGCTCGATCTGCAGTGCTTTGTCCGGCCGGAAGGTAGGCAACACCCGCACTGGGAACCCCTCCTGCGCCAGGCGCTGGTGGTGGCGCAGGTCGTCTTGCGGGTCGTCGGTGGTGCAGAGCACCTGCACATGAGAGCGCAGGATCAGTTGCCGCGCCGAAAAGGCCGGCGTGGCCAACTGCTCATTGCACTGGGCGTACACGCGGGCGGCATTGCGGGGGGAGAGCGGCTCATCGATCCCAAAGTAACGGGCCATCTCCAGCGCCGACCAGTGGTAGAGCGGGTTGCCGATCAGGGACGGCATGGTGCGCGCCCAGGCGGCAAATTTTTCTTCATCTGGGGCATCCCCGGTGATGCGGGCCTCTTCTTCCCCGGCGGCACGCATGGCGCGCCACTTATAATGATCCCCGCCTAAAAACAGTTCTGTCGCATTGCGGAAGCAATGATCCTCCGCGATCTCGGTCGGTGAAAGGTGGCAATGATAATCTATGATCGGCTGGTCGGCCGCATAGGCCTCGTACAGTTCCAGTCCTGTGCGGTTCTTGAGCATAAAATCCCGTTGTATGATCCCCATTTTCTTCTCCTCCTGCTTTTCTTTCAGTATAGCAGAACTTTCTCCCCGCGCCAATAGCCATTTTCATGTTTCCGCAAACAGTAGAAAATGCAATCTCCCCCGCCGCGACCCAGTTCCCCGGCTCTTAGGGATAGAAAAAGGTTTGACACTTATCGTATCAAACCTCTGCTAATTAAATGT
>CAYXDB010000114.1:0-4929 GCA_964463735.1 uncultured Ruminococcus sp.
CACGGCCCTTTCACGGCTGTAACATGGGTTCGATTCCCGTACGGGTCACCAAATAGGTTAAAAGCGAACACGTTTCCGTCAGGAGACGGGTTCGCTTTTAGCATTTATCCCGGTTATCCATAGTAAGTTCCGCGCGCGGGCATCTTTTTTCAGCAGATCCTATCATTTCGTGAGACGCATTGGCAGTAAAGTGAAAAAACGATAGTAAGCAGGTGACGCATCATGAAGAAATATCTTTTGCCGGCCACGATGCTGGCCATCTTTGAGACGGTCGCTATCACGCTATGGCTGACCATGGACAACATTTTTTACCTGTTCAACTTCAGTTACATCGGCATATCCATCGCATTGGGGCTGTTCCTGTATACGCAAAAATACCGCCATGCGCGGCGGGTGACGCAGTTGCTGGTCGGCCTGTACATGTTGCTCTATTTAGGGGTCATCTGTAACGAGAATATGCAGATCGAGGGCTTCTGGTACTATTTGTTCACCGGGGTGTTTGAGGCGGCCACCATCCATTATGCAGTGGCCAAGATCTTTGGCCCCCTGATCTTTGGCCGCGCTGGTGTGGCTATGCGTGCTGGACGGCGATGGTGCTGGACTTCTTGCCCTACAAGGTGCCGCAGGGGCCGTGCCGCAAGATCGGCTGGCTCCGCTACGTGACTTTTCTTGCTTCGCTCATCTTCGTGGCCGCCCTGTTCCTTGCCCATGTGGGGAATATAGAGCGGATCATGTTCTGGGCCTTCATCATCGGGAACGTCCTGTACTACGCGGTGGGGATCCTCCTTGCCTTCCTTTTCAAAGACAATCGGGCCTTTTGCGAATATCTCTGTCCCATCACCGTATTCCTGAAGCCGATGAGTTACTTTTCCTGGGTCCGCGTGACGTGCGATAAGAGCAAGTGCATCTCCTGCGGCAAGTGCAAGCGGGTGTGCCCCATGGAGGTGGATGTGACCGACAATGCCCGCACGCGTAAGAACGGCACAGAATGCATCCTGTGCTTTGAATGCGTGCGCAATTGCCCCAAGGACGCCCTGTAATGGAATAGAGAAGATAGAGCGGCGCGGGATCGTTTGCAGATCCCGCGCCGCTCTATGCGCAGTATAAAAGGAAAGAGGCCGGCCCCGCGAAAGCGGAGCCGGCTCTTGTATCAGGCGGGGTCGTGCGGGGTGGTGGGCGCCTGCTGTTTCAGCAGGTCGCGGATCTCCTCCAGCAGTTTCGCTGTGACCTCGGTGCATTCGACCTGCGCCCGGTAGGAATCCATAGCGGCCTGTCGCTCGGCCAGTTGCTGTGCTTCTGCTTCGGCTTTTGCCTTGGCCTCTGCTTCTGCCTGCGCCTGGGCGGCGGCGGCGGCCTCGGCGGCGGCCTCTGCCTCTGCCTGCGCCTGTGCCTCGGCTTCCGCACGCTTGGCGGCGGGGGTCAGATTCTCGATCAGGTTCTCTTTCAGATCGCTGTTGACCTCACGCGCGTAGGCGGCGGCGCGGTTGAACGCCTTCATGACGACAAAGAGCACCAGTGCGATGATCAGGAAGTCTAAGATCGCCTGGAGGAACGAGCCCCACAGGATCGCGATCTCTGTCACCTCCGGTGTGACGATGGCGCCGGTCTCCGGGTCGGTGACTGCCGGCACGGCCGCCCGCAACACCCACTTCAATTCACTGGTGTTCGTGTCATTGGAGATGAGCGCCAGCAGGGGCGTGATAAAGCCCGTGGTGAATGCGTTGACGATGGCCGTAAAGGCAGATGCCACAGCGACACCGACTGCCATATCGACCACGTTGCCGCGGCTGATGAACTTCTTGAATTCTGCAAAAAATCCTTTCATTGCGATACGTCCTTTCTGCTATGATGTTTGTCCTACCATTATATAAGATACGCGCGCATATTGCAAGAGATACGCTGATACGTTCACGCTTTGTTTACATTTTTGCGGCCGCCCACGGCAAGGCAGGATGCACAAAGTGAGGAGGACGCGCCCCCCGTGACACTGTGCTTTTTTACCAAACTTGCGCAGGCGGCGCAAAAAATCCGGAAAAAGTATTGACAAAAGGGGAAATACGTGGTATCATAGTGGCGCTTCACCAAACTAAAGTTTAATTCAGTGAAGTGCCGAGCGGCGTGGCCGCCGGGGAAAAGATAAGGAGAGACGATCATGAAAAGAATGTTATCTGTTTTGCTTGCGGTCCTGATGCTCTGCACGGTGGTCCTGCCGCTGGCCGCCTGTGGCGACCCCGCGGATGACAAGGTACTGCGCCTTGGTTTTGATGCGGAGTTCCCGCCCTATGGGTACCTGGACACGGCCACGCAGGAATACACGGGCTTTGATATCGAGCTGGCCCGCGCCGTGTGCGAGAAGATCGGCTATAGATTGGAACTGAAGCCCATCGCGTGGGACTTCAAGGATTCGTATCTGGAGAGCGGGGAGATCAACTGCATCTGGAGCGGCTTCACCATGAACGGCCGGGAGAACGAGTATACCTGGAGCCCCGCCTATTCTGACAGTTCCATCGTCGTGCTGGTCAAGGGCGACAGCATCAAGAGCCTCTCTGACCTGGCTGGCAAGGTGGTCAAGGTACAGGCAGGTTCCTCCGGGGAGGCGGCGCTGAACGAGACCGATGCAACGACCGGCACCAAGGCCCCCTCTGCCCTGGCACGCACCTTTAAAAACGGTACGTATGAGACGTGCGCCGATTACACCAGCGCCTTTGTAGAGCTGGACAGTGGCGCCGTGGACGCGCTGGTGATCGATGTGGGCGTAGCGCAGAAACTGATCCAGGGGCGGACCGGCTTCTCCATCCTGTCGGAGAAGGTGGCGACTGAGCAGTATGCCATCGGCTTCAAGCTGGGGGATACGGCCCTGCGGGATACGATCTGGGATGGCATCCAGCAGTTGGACAAGAGCACCATCCGCGCTTTGGCCGAGAAATACGGCATTGCTGATTCTATCACAATCGACGACTGATCGATCGGAACGATACCGCACCGGCCTGCCCGGTGCGGCCTTTTATGAGAGGAACGTATGGATTTTCTATCTATTATGGGCGTGTTGGGGAAGAGCATGTCCACCACGGTGCTTATCTTTGTCCTGACGCTGCTATTCTCCCTCCCGTTGGGATTGCTCGTTTGCTGGGGGCGTATGGCCCGCAACCGGGTCGTGCGCACGATCTTCCGCATCTACATCTCCATCATGCGCGGCACGCCCCTGATGTTGCAGTTGTTCGTGGTCTATTTTGGCCCCTGGTACGCCTTCCGCATCCCGCTCTCCACCTTTGGCACGAACTGGCGGTTCATCGCCGTCATCGTGGGCTTTTCCCTGAACTATGCCGCCTATTTTGCCGAGATCTATCGCAGTGGCCTGGCCTCCATGCCTGTCGGGCAATATGAGGCGGCCTATATGCTGGGATATTCCCGCCTGCAGACCTTTTTCTACATCATTCTGCCCCAGGTCGTGCGGCGCATCCTGCCCACCGTGACGAATGAGGTCATCACCCTGGTCAAAGACACCTCCATCGCCTTCGCCATCGGCGTGGTGGAGATGTTTACCCGCGCCAAGGAACTGTCCGCCAGCCTGGTCAGCCTGACCCCCTTTCTCGGGGCGGCTATCTTCTATTATATCTTTAATTATGCGGTCGCCTACATCATGGAGCGGGCAGAGCGCAAGATGGATTATTACAGCATAAAGTGAGGGCAATGGCATGATCCTGGAAGTAGAAAAACTGGAAAAATCCTATCAGGCGGGCGTGCAGGTGCTCCGCGGTGTTTCTTTCTCCATGGCGGCGGGGGAGGTCGTCTCGGTGATCGGTTCCTCCGGCAGTGGAAAATCCACGCTCCTGCGCTGTATCGCGCAGCTGGAGCGTATCGACCGCGGCGCGATCCGCCTGGCCGGGGAACAGCTGGCGCAGACCCCGGAGGGGGAGACACGCGCGATATATGCCGACCGGGAAACGGCCCGCCGCCTGCAAGGGGAGGTGGGGATGGTCTTTCAATCCTTCCATCTCTTCCCGCATTATTCCGTTTTGCGGAATGTGACCGATGCCCTGATCCGCGTGCGCGGTATGGAACGTGCGGAAGCGGAGGAGCGCGGCATGGCGCTCTTGCAACGGATGAACCTGGCCGACCGGGCAGGTGCCTATCCCTGTGCGCTCTCCGGTGGCCAGCAACAGCGCGTGGCCATCGCCCGTGCGCTGGCGCTCTCCCCCACGCTTCTTTGCTTTGATGAGCCGACATCGGCGCTCGACCCGGAGTTGACGGGCGAGGTGCTCCGTGTGATCCGCGGGTTGAAGGAGGAGGGGCGCACCATGCTGATCGTGACGCACGAGATGGATTTTGCCCGCGGTGTGTCCGACCGTGTGATCTTCATGGCGGATGGCGTGATCGCAGAAGAGGGGACACCGGCGCAGATCTTCACCGCCCCCCAGACGGAGAAATTGCGCGCCTTCCTCTCCCATGCGGAGAGTAACCGTACCGGGGAAGGATAAGGCGCAGATATATCTCCAAACGGCACCCGTGTGTTCTGAAAACAGAAAATGGGCCGCCTCATCCGCCCGCCCCCCGTGGCCTCCCTCCGGGAGGCCGCGTGCGCTTTTTTGTAGAGACAGGCGTCCTCGATTGTCCGTGTAGGAAATGCGCCAATTGCATCGTAGGGACAGGTGCCCATTTCTGTCATAGGCACCATTATCGCAAAGATCCGCGGAGGAAATTTTGCGGACAGTCGAGGACACCTGTCCCTACAGTTTGCGCGTCTATGCACCTCGGTTTTTCGCTACCTTTGCCGTTCTCTCGTGGCCTCCCTCCGAGAGTAGAAAGGGCAAGAAAACAGGCCTCCCTCTGGGCGCAAAAGGCGCCGCGTTCCCAGCCCTCCCTCCGGACGCAAAAGGCGCCGCGTTCCTATGCCTCCCTCTGGGCGCAAAAGGCGCCGCGTTCCTATGC
>CAYXDB010000115.1:0-4869 GCA_964463735.1 uncultured Ruminococcus sp.
GGATGCGCAGACGGCGTGCCTGTGCGTCTCCCAGGTTGGAGCAGCTGCCGACCTCAAAATATTTCTTCTGCCGCGGCGACCATGCTTCCACATCGCAGGACTTGACCTTCAGATCAGCCAGATCGCCCGAGCAGCATTCCAGCGTGCGCACCGGGATATCCATAGAGCGGAAGAGGTCTACCGTGTTCTGCCAGAGTTTGTCATACCACATCTTGCTCTCGTCCGGGTGGCAGACTACGATCATCTCCTGCTTTTCAAACTGGTGGATGCGGTATACCCCGCGCTCCTCGATGCCGTGCGCCCCTTTCTCCTTGCGGAAGCAGGGGGAATAACTGGTCAGCGTATAGGGGAGCTTGTCCTCCGGCAGGATCTGATCGATGAATTTGCCGATCATAGAGTGTTCACTGGTGCCGATCAGATACAGGTCCTCCCCCTCGATCTTGTACATCATGGCATCCATCTCGGCAAAGGACATGACGCCCGTCACCACATCAGAGCGGATCATGAACGGGGGGACACAGTAGGTAAAACCGCGGTCGATCATGAAATCGCGGGCGTAGGCGATCACCGCAGAGTGCAGACGGGCAATATCGCCCATCAGGTAATAAAAACCGTTTCCGGCCACGCGGCGTGCCGCATCCAGATCGATGCCGTCAAACCGCTCCATGATGTCGGTGTGATACGGGATGTCAAAATCCGGTACGACAGGCTCGCCAAATCGCTCGATCTCCACGTTCTGGCTGTCATCGCGCCCCAGGGGCACACTGGGATCGATGATGTTGGGGATCGTCATCATGATCTTCTTGATCTTCTCGTCCAGCACCGGCTCCTGTGCCTCCAGCGCGGCAAGGCGCGCGGCCTGCTCCGCCACCTGCGCCTTGGTCGCCTCCGCTTCCTCGCGCTTTCCCTGGCCCATCAGGGCACCGATCTGCCGGGACAACTTGTTGCGGTTACTGCGCAGGCTGTCTGCCTCCGCCACGATTTTGCGGCGCTCGGCATCCAGGGCGATCACTTCATCCACCAGCGGCAGTTTGCTGTCCTGGAACTTGTTGCGGATGTTCTGGCGCACTGCCTCGGGGTTCTCACGTACAAATTTTAGATCTAACATACTATCCGTCTCCTCCATCGCATCACGGCGTGTTACATATCCTTATTATAACACAGGAAATTGAAATATACAAGTATTTTTTTCAAGGGGAGATCTGTTTTTTGCATTCGTAAAACGAAAAATAAATTATGAAACTCGCAACAAAAATTATATAAAACTATTGACAAAGTTAAAAACGGGTGTATAATAGAGGGGAAAATGAAGGAGAATCGAGATGAAAAAAAGTGTATACTCTCTGGTGCTCAGTGATGCGGTCATAGCGGCGGTGGATCGCATGGCCTATGCGCAGGGGCTCAGCCGCTCCCAATTGGTAAACGAGGTGCTGGCATCCTACGTCTCCTACACCACGCCGGAACAGCGCATCCGCTCCGCCTTTGCCCGGATAGAGGAACTGCTGGGGCAGGGGAGCATCCAGCCGCTTTCCGCCCCGTCGGAGACGATGCTGTCCCTGCGTTCCGCCCTGGTGTACAAATATAACCCCACCGTGCGCTATCAGGTCGAGCTGTTCCGCACGGCGGGCGAGGAGATCGGGGAACTGCGCGTCTCTTTGCGCACGCAGAATGCCGCCCTCCTCCACGATATGGAATGCTTTTTCCGATTGTGGCAGGAGGTAGAAGCGGCGCACGGTGTGCATGCCCCCAGTGCGATCGCGGCCGGGAAGTACATCCGCCGCCTGCGTTACGCCGGGGGCGGGACGGCAGATGCCCAGACGCTGGGAGAGGCCGTCGCGCAATATATCTACCTGCTGGACGCCGCATTGAAGGCGTATTTTGCCACCGCATCGGATGCGGCGCACGCCTGTGCCGCGGTGGAGCAGGTGTATCTTTCCCGGAATACGGGCAAGATCGTATAAGTATGTAAGAAAGAAACAGAAGGAGGTGCCCTGTCATGAATATGCAAAAACTCACACAGAAAAGTATAGAGGCGCTGCAAAATGCGCAGCGCCTGGCTGTGGAGAACGGGAATCAGCAGATCGAGCCGGTCCATCTGGCGCGATCTCTCTTCGCGCAGGAAAATGGCCTGATCGGCGGCCTGATGGCCAAGATGGGGGCAGAGCCTGCTGCCCTGATCCGGGAATGCGAGGAGGCGATCCGGCAATTGCCCCGCGTCAGCGGTTCCGCAGAGGCGGAGCGGGTCTATCTCTCCCAGGCGCTGGACGGTGCGCTTGCCAGTGCGGAGAGCGAGGCGGGCAAGATGGGAGATGCGTACGTATCCGTCGAGCATCTGTTCCTTGGCCTGCTGGCAAAGCCGGGGGATGCCCTGCGCCGTATCTTCTCGGCCCACCGCATCACGCGGGATGCGTTCCTTGCGGCATTGAAGGAGGTGCGCGGTAACCGCACGGTCGATTCCGACAATCCGGAGGAGACCTATGATGTATTGAAAAAATACGGCCAGGATCTGGTCGAACTGGCCGAAAAGCAAAAACTGGATCCGGTCATCGGCCGGGATGAGGAGATCCGCAACGTCATCCGTATCCTGTCCCGTAAGACGAAGAACAATCCCTGCCTGATCGGGGAACCGGGCGTTGGTAAAACGGCCATTGCCGAGGGGCTGGCACAGCGGATCGTGCGCGGTGACGTGCCGGAGAACCTGAAGCACCGCCGCCTCTTCTCCCTGGATATGGGGGCGCTGGTGGCAGGCGCCAAATTCCGCGGGGAATTTGAAGAACGGTTGAAGGCCGTGTTGGAGGAGATCCGGCGCAGTGAGGGCCAGATCATCCTGTTCATCGATGAATTGCATACGATCGTCGGGGCAGGGAAGACCGAGGGCGCCATGGACGCCGGCAACCTGCTCAAGCCCCTGCTGGCGCGGGGGGAGCTTCATTGCATCGGCGCCACTACCCTGAATGAATATCGCCAGTATATCGAAAAGGACGCGGCGCTGGAGCGGCGGTTCCAGCCGGTCATAGTGCCGGAACCGAGCGTGGAGGATACCATCTCTATTCTGCGCGGTCTGAAACAGCGCTACGAGGTCTACCATGGGGTAAAGATCCATGATGCCGCCCTGATCGCCGCCGCCACGCTCTCCCATCGCTATATCTCTGATCGCTTTTTGCCGGATAAGGCCATCGACCTGGTGGATGAGGCCTGCGCCCTGATCAAGACGGAGATGAACTCCATGCCCACGGAACTGGATGAGATCTCCCGCAAGATCATGCAGCATGAGATCGAGGAAGCCGCCCTGAAAAAGGAAACGGATAAACTGTCCCTTGAGCACTTAGAGCAGATCCGGCGCGAATTGTCTGACCTGCGTGCCCAATTCGATGAGATGAAGGTGCGCTGGGAAGGGGAAAAGAGTTCGATCGGGCGCGTGCAGAAGATCCGGCAGGAGATCGAGGAGGTCAATGCCCAGATCGCCCGTGCCGAAGAGACCTATGACCTGGACCGCGCGGCAGAACTGAAATACGGCCGCCTGCCCACTCTGCAAAAGGAACTGGCAGAGGAAGAGGAGAAGGCCGCAGACCGCCCCGCGCAGAACACCCTGTTGCGCGATGCCGTGACGGAGGAAGAGATCGCCCGCATCGTGGCCCGCTGGACGGGCATACCGGTCGCCAAATTGATGGAAGGGGAGCGGGATAAGCTGTTGCATCTGGAGCAGATCCTGCACCGCCGGGTCGTGGGGCAGGATGAGGCCGTTTCGCGCGTGGCAGATGCGATCCTGCGCTCTCGTGCCGGGATCAAGGATCCCCGGCGGCCGATCGGTTCGTTCCTGTTCCTGGGCCCCACCGGCGTGGGTAAAACAGAACTGGCCAAGGCACTGGCCGAGGCGCTCTTTGATGATGAACACAATCTCGTGCGCATCGATATGAGCGAATATATGGAAAAATACTCCGTCTCCCGGCTGATCGGGGCCCCTCCCGGCTATGTGGGATATGACGAAGGCGGGCAATTGACCGAGGCGGTGCGGCGCAAGCCCTATGCGGTCGTGCTGTTCGATGAGGTGGAGAAAGCCCATCCCGATGTCTTTAATGTCCTGTTGCAGGTGCTGGATGATGGCCGTATCACCGACAGCCAGGGGCGCACAGTGGACTTCAAGAACACCATCATCATCCTGACGTCCAATCTGGGCTCGGATATCATCCTGGAGAACTTAGCCGAGGACGGGGAGATCACGGCAGAGGGTCGCGCCCAGGTGGAAGCACGCCTCAAGAGCAGTTTCCGCCCCGAGTTTTTGAACCGTCTGGACGAGATCGTCTTCTATCGTCCGCTCAGCCGCGCCAACATCGGCGCCATCGTGGATCTGCTGGTGGCAGATCTGTCCCGCCGCATGGCAGAGCGGCAGTTGTCGGTCGTGGTGACGCCCGCCGCAAAAGACTATATCATCGCATCGGCCTACGATCCTGTCTACGGCGCCCGCCCGCTCAAGCGGTTCTTGCAGGCCAAGGTGGAAACATTGCTGGCACGCCGCATGATCGCCACCGATGTGGCGCCCGGCACCACGTTGACGGTCGATTATCGCGATGGCGGCCTGGTCGTCCTTTGATCGCCTGTCCCGCACCGCTGGTGTAGCGGATACAATAGCAAAAGATCCCCCGTGCGGCCTGCCGCATGGGGGATCCGTATTTTGCCCAGTATAGCAGAAAAATGTGAAGAAATATACCCCGGGGGCTGTCGCACACACGACCGCCCTTTTGTAACCCTTTTTGCAAGATCGTGTTGATAAAATCCAAAATAATGGATTGCCTTTTTGCCGGCGGGCAGGTATAATAGGGGTAGCAATACATAACAAACGGTGCAAAAAGGCGGTGAGAGAACGTGAAT
>CAYXDB010000116.1:0-4840 GCA_964463735.1 uncultured Ruminococcus sp.
GACCTATCGCGTGCACGTGGCGGCCGATCAGCTTTCCCTGGCCATTGGCAAAGAGGGGCAGAACGCCCGCCTGGCCGCCCGCCTGACGGGATGCAAGATAGATATCAAGGTCTGATAGTAGATCAACAGGAGGAACGCCGTGGAAGAGAATAGCCGTAAACGGATCCCCACCCGGCGCTGTACCGGTTGCGGGGAGCACTTCCCCAAAAAAGAACTGGTGCGTGTCGTGCGTTCACCGGAGGGGGCCATCACACTGGATGAGACGGGCCGCGCGTCCGGCCGCGGTGCCTATCTGTGCCGCAATGCCGCCTGCCTGAAGAAGGCACGGCGCGCCCGCCGGCTGGAGCAGAATCTGGCCTGCGCCATCCCGGATGAGGTGTATGAGGCTTTGGAGGCCGCCCTGCATGCCGGGGGCTGAGACGGCGTGTGACCGCGCACTGGGGTTCCTCGGTCTGTGCCGCCGGGCAGGGCGCCTGATCTGTGGCGTCCCTCTGTTGTGTGAGGCCATGCATAAAAAAGGGCGCGTGGCATTGGTCGTCTGCGCGGCGGATGCCTCCGCCGCGACGCGCCGGAAACTGGAGAGCCAGTGCGCCTATTACCATGTTCCACTGTATACACTGCCCGTGGGGACAGAGCAGTTGGCCCACGCCTTGGGTAAGACCGGGGCGCTGGCCGCCGCGGCAGTGACCGACCCCGCCATGGCCCGGGCGCTGATCGCCCGGTTGCCCGCCGGCACCATAGAGGCCGTGTGTGATCCCCATACCGAATGTGACAGGAAAGGAACCCCGTAGCCGCGGGGTAAGGAGTTACGATATGACACAAAAGATCGCCCAGATCTCAAAGGATTTCGATCTGAAAAGCAAGGACATCCTTGAAATGATGAAAAGCGCCGGTGTGGATAAAAAGAGCGGCGCCAATCTGGAGGACGGAGAACTGGATTACCTCTTTGACCGCCTGACGCGGGAAAACCAGTTGGAGAACCTCCAGGAATATGTAGAGGGGAAGGCAAAGATCATTTTGGCCACCCCGGCCGCCAAAGAACCTGCCCCCGCCCCGGTGAAGGAGGAGCACCCCGCCGCCCCGAAAAAGGCCGCGGCCCCTGCCCACCCGCAGGAGGCACCGGTCGCCCCGGTAGCACCGGAAAAGAAGGCGCCCTCTGCCCCTGCGGCACCGGAAAAGAAAGCGCCGGTAGCGCAACAGCCTGCCCATGCAGAAAGACCGGCCCCGGCGGCCCAGCAGCCTGCCCGTACAGAAAGACCGGCCCCGGCGGCGCAACAGCCTGCCCGTGCGGAGAGACCGGCCCCGGCGGCGCAGCAGCCCGCCCACGCAGAAAGACCGGCCGCTGTCCCGCCGCATGCCAATACTTCTACCCCGGCGCTGGACCGGATGCGTGCCGCCTCCGCACAGCCTAAGGCACAGCCCCAGCAGGCCCCCGCCCCCAAGAAGCAGGAGCAGAAGAAACAGCGCCAGTCCTTCAAGACGCTGATCCCCACCGCCCCCGCTCCTTCTACCAGCGGCGAGGTCGTGGTGGCCAAGCAACCCAAGACCCGTGTGGTGGATACGCGCACGTCGCAGGTGGACCTTTCCAAATACGATGACCGCCTGAACAACTTTATCCCCGGCGCGGCCGATCTGCGCGGGGAGCGCCAAAAACTGAAAAAGCAGGATAATCGCGGCCAGTCGAATAAGAATTCCCGTGACCGCGATCGCCTGGCGCAGGAAAAACTGCGCCGCCAGCAGGAGATGGCCGCCCGCAAGAAGCAACTGGAGATCACGATCCCTGAGTCCATTACGGTCGGTGAACTGGCCATGCGGATGAAGAAGACCTCGGGCGAGGTCATCAAGAAATTGATGATGACCGGCGTCATGGCCAGCGTCAATCAGGAGATCGATTATGACACCGCCTATCTGATCGCCGATGAATTCGGCATCAAGGTGGAAAAAGAAGTCGTGCTGACCATCGAGGATCGCCTCTTTGACGAGGCAGAGGACACCGGCGATACGCTGGAAGAGCGCGCCCCGGTCGTCTGCGTCATGGGCCACGTGGACCATGGTAAGACCTCTTTGCTGGATGCCATCCGGCACACCAGCGTCACCAAGGGGGAAGCCGGCGGTATCACACAGGCCATCGGCGCTTATCGCGTCAGCGTGCATGGCAAGGATATCACCTTCCTGGATACGCCGGGGCATGAGGCCTTCACCGCTATGCGTGCGCGCGGCGCACAGTCCACGGATATCGCCATCCTGGTGGTGGCGGCCGATGACGGGATCATGCCGCAGACGGTAGAGGCGATCAACCACGCCAAGGCCGCCGGGATCGATATCGTGGTGGCAATCAACAAGATGGATAAACCGCATGCCAACCCGGACAATGTCATCCAGGCACTGACCCAGTACGATCTGGTGCCCGAGGAATGGGGCGGCGATGTGATCTGCGTGCCGGTCTCTGCCCTGACGGGTATGGGTATCGATAAACTGCTGGAGAGCGTCCAGCTGGTGGCGGAAGTCAAAGAATTGAAGGCCAATCCCCATCGGCGCGCCAAGGGCGTGATCCTGGAGGCCAAGCTCGATCGCGGCCGCGGCCCGGTGGCCACCGTGTTGGTACAGAACGGTACCCTGCACACCGGGGATATCGTGATCGCCGGTACGGCCGTGGGGCGTGTGCGTGCGATGATGAATGACAAGGGCCGCACCGTGAAGGACGCTGGCCCCAGCGTGCCGGTCGAGATCACCGGTCTGTCGGAGATCCCGAATGCGGGGGATGAATTCAATGCGGTCGAGGATGAGCGCATGGCAAGAGACCTGGCCGAGCAGAGAAGAGAAAATGCCCGCCAGGAGGAGTTCAAGGCCAATGCACGTGTGAACCTGGACGATCTGTTTGCTCAAATGAGTGAGGGCGTCAAGGATCTGAACATCATCATCAAGGCGGATGTGGACGGCTCGGCTGAGGCCGTGCGTGCCTCCCTGTTGAAACTGTCGAACGATGAGGTCAAGGTGCACGTCATCCACAAGGCTGTGGGTGGCATCAGTGAGAACGATGTCATGCTGGCCGCCGCCTCCAATGCGCTGATCGTGGGCTTCAATGTCCGCCCGGATAAGAGCGCGATCGATTCTGCCGAGCGGCAGGGGGTAGATATTCGCACGTATCGCGTCATCTACGAGTGTATCAATGAGGTCGAGGCCGCCATGAAGGGCATGCTGGCACCGCAGTTCCGCGAGGTGCTGTTGGGGCATGCCGAGGTGCGCCAGACCATCCACGTCCCCAATGTGGGCACCATTGCCGGCTGTTATGTGCAGGATGGTAAGATCGCCCGGCACGCCAAGATCCGCGTGGTGCGGGACGGCGTGGTCATCTTTGAGGATGAGATCGCCTCTCTGAAGCGCTTCAAGGACGATGCGCGTGAGGTCGCACAGGGATATGAGTGCGGCGTGGGGCTGACCAAATTCAATGATATCAAAGAAGGCGATATTCTGGAGGCGTTCGTCATGGAGGAGGTCGCCCGCTGAGGGCGCATTCCTCCGTGCGCCACGGGGAACAGGTGGCCGGGGCAGGGCAGATGCCACCCCGGCCACCCTCTTGTATTCGCGTAAAATTGCAAAAAAAATGGATTTTTTTGGGGAAAAGTACTTGCAAAGTGGCGCGTTTTGTGCTATACTCTGTTCTATATTAGAAAGCCCATTTTTTCCCAAATAATATGAAGGAGAAGGATTATGGAAAGCAACAAAAGACCGGAAGACATGGCACGTATCAATACCCCCGCGCTGGCAAATGCTTTTATTGAAGAGCAGGTCAATGCGATCCGCGCGCAGGTGGGCGACAAAAAAGTTTTGCTTGCGCTGTCTGGCGGGGTAGATTCCTCGGTGGTGGCCGCACTGTTGATCCGCGCGATCGGGCGGCAACTGGTCTGTGTGCACGTCAATCACGGCCTGATGCGCAAAGGCGAGTCGGAGCAGGTGATCGAGGTGTTTGGCAAAACGCTGGATGCCAATCTGATCTATGTAGACGCGACTGACCGCTTCCTGGACCTTCTTGCCGGTGTGGCAGAACCGGAGAAAAAGCGCAAGATCATCGGTGGGGAATTCATCCGGGTGTTCGATGAGGAGGCCGCCAAACTGGAGGGCATCTCTTTCTTAGCACAGGGGACGATCTATCCGGACATCCTGGAGTCGGATGGGGTAAAGGCACACCACAATGTAGGGGGATTGCCGGCGCATATGCGCTTCGCCCTGGTCGAACCGCTGAAACTGCTGTATAAAGATGAGGTGCGCGTGGTAGGGGAGGCTCTGGGCCTGCCGCACAGCATGGTCTATCGCCAGCCGTTCCCTGGTCCGGGTCTGGGCGTGCGTTGCCTGGGTGCCATCACGCGGGACCGCCTGCACGCCCTGCGGGAAGCCGATGCGATCCTGCGGGAGGAATTTGACCATGCCGGCCTGGCAGGCAAGGTATGGCAGTATTTCATCGCCGTGCCGGACTTCAAGAGCGTGGGCGTTAAGGATGGTAAGCGGTATGAAGGCTGGCCGGCCATCATCCGCGCGGTCAACACGACCGATGCTATGTCCGCCACGGTCGAGGAAGTGCCCTATGCCCTCCTGCACCGCATCACCGACCGCATCACGGCCGAGGTCGCCGGCATCAACCGCGTCCTCTATGACCTCACGCCCAAACCGATCGGCACGATCGAGTGGGAATAATTTCGTAAGACCACTTTCCCGGCTGTAGAGCCGTAAAAGTCCCGATTTTGCGAAGTTGTGGCAACGATTTGGCAACAAAATTTCATTATTCATAAAAAGAGAGCTAACTGATTTTGATTAAGTCAGTTAGCTCTCTTTGTTTTATCCT
>CAYXDB010000117.1:0-4781 GCA_964463735.1 uncultured Ruminococcus sp.
GACGGAAGGAGCCTGCGTAGCATCGCCAATGGTTTATCGTAAGTGGTTAGAGGTCAATAGTCATAGCGAGGATGCCTTAATACCCTACAAAAACCTAACAATGAGGTACGCTGGCTCCTTCCGGTTCGCTCCGCTCACCACCTCCCGGAGGGAGGCCTGCATTGCGCGGCTCCTTCCGCGTCCGCAAAGAGGCCTGTTTTCGTGTCCTTTCCTCTCCTTGGAGGGAGGCTACGAGAGCGCGGCGGGCGGATGAGGCAGCCCCGTTTGTTTGCGCTTTGAGCGCTTTAGTCCATGACTTCGCCGTAGATGATCGGCACCAGTGAGTCGATCAGATCCTGGCAGAAGTTGCCGGTGATCCGGCTCATGATGCCGCCGGTCTCGTTGGTCAGGGCACTGTAATCGCTCCTGCAACTGTTACTGGTGATCACGCTGACATTGATGTCGTCCCGGGCCAGGATATCCACTGCCTCGTCCATGTCCTTGACGCCGTGTTTGTTGGCGGTCTTATAGGTCGCATCGGTCAGCAGGATGTAGAAGACGCGGGCATCCGAACGGGTCGTGAGCGTGTGCGCCAGCATCAGGCCGTCAATGGCCACCTCCGGTGCGTCGCCGCCGTTCAGCAAGTCGATACCCTCGATCGCGGCCTTGCACGACTCGGCCGTAATGAACCAGTCTGAAGCACCGTTCATCAGGATCACAGAGTCCTCTTTGCTCCCGTAGTAGGCATAGTCACTGTACGTAATGGCACTGAACCGCGCTGAAACGCCCCGATCCTCGATCTCCTGTGCAAAGCGCACCAGATTGTCCTTGACGTTGGCGATCTCATCGTCCATGGAACCGGAGATGTCCAGCACGAATACGATGTCGGCCGTGCCCTGCATGGTCTCGGTGATCTCTACCTTCGCTTCTACCAGTGAGGAGACACCGGTAGCATAGTGGAATTCCGGTGCGATGATGTGGCCGTTGATGGTATAGCTGCCCGTCTTGCTCTTGTCATAGGTGCTCAATTCCCAGGAGACCGGCATGGCGTGGGTCTTGCCGTCGGCGGTGTGCACGTTCACCTTGGCCGGCAGGCCGATCGCATTCTCCAGCGTGCCCAGCGGGAATTTCCCCAGGGACGGGATGCTGTCCACCGAGACGATGAGCACTTCGTTCTGGATCTGGCCGCACTTCTGGCACACGCCGTCCTTGAAGTCGTGGGCGGCGGGGATCGTCACGTCATAGATCCGGATCGTGGCGGCGGCATCTTCATAGCACAGGTCGCACACCTCGCAATAGTAGTGCGCCCGGTGCCCTGCTTCCGTGCAGGTGGCCTCCTTGGCTTCCACATGGACGATCTTGTGGGATATCACGATGTCAACTTTGATACTACCGCGGAAGACGTCTTTCCCTATCTCGGCGGTATCCGGCATGGTCACCTGTTCCAGTGACTCGCAGTTGGAGAAGGCCTTGTCGCCGATCTTTTTGATGCTGTCCGGCATGATGATGGAGGTGAGGCCCTCCTGGCCGTAGAACGCCTTCTCGCCGATCTCCGTGACCGGCAGGCCCTGGTATGCATCCGGGATGCGGATCTCGGTATCGGTACAGGTACCGGCGTCCTTGACGCGGTATTCTTCCTTGGTGTCGATCAATTCATACGTCAGACCTACGGAATACTTGACTTCTTCCATCTTCACACTGCCGCACACGGTGCAGGCATACAGCGCGATGACGGGGGCCCCGGCATCCGAGGTGGCGAACATATGGCCGTTGCCGTAGGTGTGGTCCAGGGCAGGCAGGACGTCGATCTCCTTTTCGTTACACAGAGTGCAAACGCGCCAGCGATATCCGATGGAGGTGCAGGTGGGGTCTATGCCGGTCACGTAGTCGCCGAAGGTATGGGTGCAGACGTCCCCCACTCCTGTCACCGTGCCAAAGGAAAGGTCATCCCCGCTTTCAAAGGAGACGATCAGCTCTCCCTCCTCCGAGAGGGTGATCGCGCTGATCTTGCCATAGCAGACGTCCTGGCCGATGCTGGTGTAGATGGTCAGCTCGCCTTTTTCGTCGATCAGCATGCCGTTTATATAGCCCTCAAAGCCGATGTCCAGCGGCATGGTCTGGAGCACGATGCCGTTGCTGAGCGTCACGCAGAACGCACCAGTCTCCGTCACGCGCACCGTGCGGATGCTGACGGCGCTGTCGCCGGACAGACGCCCCAGGTTCTTTTCCACGCCGTCCCGCTTGACGATCAGGTCGCCGTCTTCATTCAGATAGACGTCTTCGACCCCGCCGGTCGTGGTCGTCGTCGTGGCGTACGGCACATGCGTATCCACCTCACCGATCCACCAGTTGCCGTTTTCGCCGCGGTAGGGGGTCAGCGTCTCGCCGTCTTCTTCATCGGTCTCGGCGGGCACGCCCAGATCGATATCGCCGATCCACCAGTTGCCGTTCTCTCCGATCACGGGGGAGAGGTCCTGCGGGGTACCGGGGGTCGCACCGCCCGTCTGTGACGAACCGAAATTGGATAAGAGTTCTTCCAGATCCTCCATGTCACAACCGGAGAAGAGGAGCATGGCACACACCATGCACAGGATCAGAGCCAGTTTGCAGAGTCTTTTCATCGCATAAACACCTTTCACATATGTAATTGACAGGGAATGTCCTGGTGTCAGGCCGATGGGCGCCCCGCAGGGCGCTTTCATGGTCTGGCTACTTTAATTATAATCCTGTGCTTTCTATTTGTCAATGCTTTGAACATATTTTGTAGCGTGCGCATACAAATTTTACATAAGATCTGGCGAAAAGTGAAAAGGGAAGCAAGGAGAAAAAAGAAAAAGCCCAACGAAAACACCTGCATTGCACCGAATTGTTTCCTTGGGATTGAGGCGATAGAAGCTTTTTGTTCGAAGTAAATTGAATAATATCAAATTACTCAAGTGAAAATGCTCAAATCACCAAAACGAATAACCTCAAATCGCTAAAATATTTTACATCAAATTACTAAAATGATGTTTACAAGACCGATTTGTTGTGGTATACTGATATCAAGAAAAGTATGTGGAGGTTAATTGTATGGATTATAAATCTCGAATTGTTGACTCTCTTTTAGATTTGAAGTTAGAGGCTTTCGGAGCAACACTTATCAAAGGACCGAAGGGCTGCGGAAAAACCACATCAGCTAAGCAGAAAGCGAAAAGCTTTGTTGAGTTTCAAGACGAAGACGTTAGAGATAATCTGTTAGCTGTCGCAAATGCTGCTCCAAAGCGCCTTTTGATCGGTGATAAACCAAGACTTTTTGATGAGTGGCAGGACGCACCGAAGTTATGGGGAGCGATAAGAAAGGATGTTGATGACACAGGACTTAGCGGTCAGTATATTTTGACAGGTTCATCTTCGCAGGATGTAGACACACCGCACACTGGTACGCTACGTATCAGTCAACTGCTGATGTATCCTATGAGTTTATACGAAAGCGGCGAATCCAACGGAATGGTATCACTATCGAATTTGTTTGACCATCCCGATGATTTTGACGGTTGCGAATCGAACATGACTGTAGATGATTTGATATTTGCTATATGTCGTGGCGGTTGGCCGAGATGCCTATTGTTACCTACCGACAGAGCAAAGCTTGAAATCGTAAAAGACTTGTATAGGCAAACTTATTCGGTAGATATTTCTAACATCGATAAAGTCAAACGAAATCCTCGTATTGCACAAGCGATATTACAATCTTACAGCCGTAATATTTGTACGTTGGCAGAAAAAAAAACTATTGTCGGTGATGTGAAAGCAAATTTTGATGTGAGCGATCCAACGATTTACGATTATATCTCTGCTCTCGAAAAGCTATATATCATCGACGATATTGATGCGTGGTGTCCGGCGATCCGTTCAAAGACTGTAATACGTGCTTCTAAAAAGCGTAATTTCATCGATCCGTCTATTGCGGTGGCGGCTCTTGGTTTATCCCCGGCGTATTTCAACGAAGATTTCAAAACTCTCGGGTTCTTATTTGAGTCCTTGTGTATTCGTGATTTGAAGGTTTATTCAGCTGCGTTTGATGGTGAGATGTCTTATTACAGAGACAGATATGGTCTTGAAGCCGACGGCGTTTTGCACTTAAATGACGGTCGCTACGCGCTTCTTGAATTCAAGCTTGGTTCTTCGGAGATCGACGACGGTGCAGCGCATTTGTGCGAGATTGAAAGATTGGTTAAAGAGTATAATGAGAAAGAAACGCAATGTAAATTAAGGCTCCCCGATCTTAAGATTGTTGTAACAGGCACTCAATATGGTTATAGAAGACCTGATGGCGTTTTTGTTATTCCTATCGGGTGCTTGAAAAATTGATCGTTGTGCAAAAAATCATAGAATTTACATTAATTTCAAATACAGCGTGATTGTAAACTATGACTAACGCGCTACGTTATCATAAAAATTGCATCGCTGTAATCAAAGAAAAGGGATTTTGAAAAAACGGTGAAAAAGCCACGAAAAAAGACCAGGATCGGCTACTGTGCCTCGTGGATAAACGCTGTGGCAAAATCGGGAGATATTAGTGCTGCAAGAATTTGTGAAAAATAAATAAAAATCAGTCCTGATCTTACGAAAAGGACTGACTTTTTGTGCATAGAGCACTAAAAATGGTCGGAGTGACACGATTTGAACGTGCGGCCTCTTGGTCCCGAACCAAGCGCTCTACCAATCTGAGCCACACCCCGTTACCACTTTTGCACGTGTTATTATAGCATGCCCGCGGCGGTTTGTCAACCCCTTTTTGCAAAAATAGTTGTGTGGTG
>CAYXDB010000118.1:0-4681 GCA_964463735.1 uncultured Ruminococcus sp.
CCGGGCAGGAAAACCTGCCCGGCGCGGTCTATTTGGATCAATGGATGCGTTTACGCTTCAGGATGAGCGCGACGGTGACGATCGCGACGTTGCCTGCAAGAGACACGCACGCGATGATGCAGACGACTGTGATAAAGGTCTGCAGACGGGCCACTTCGGCATCCTGCGCGTTGTTTTTTGCTTCCAGCGCGGCGTTATCCGTCCCGCCTTCTCCCTTGGCCGCGAGTTCCTTCTCCAGTTGCTCATTGGCGCGCTCCAGCGCGGCGATACGCTGGCTGATCTCGGCAAGCTCGGCCTCCAGCAGTGCCAGTCTGCCTTCCGCATCCTTGAGCGTGCCCTGGGCACCGGCGACGAGCGCATCGATGCGCGCCGTGACCGCCAGGTCCATGCCGCTGCCGGTCATTTTCAGCACGTAGCCGTTCAGGTCGAGCGTGAGGTTTTTGTTGATCTCGACCGTTGCGGCGGTGTCGACATTATCCTGCAGTTTCAGGATATCCCCCGCCACAGCGGCGGTGAGCGCCGTTTGCAGGTCGGTATAGGCGTCTTTGAGGGTGCCGGTGCTATCGAACAGACATATCGTTGCATTCTCAAAACTCGATGAAGTGCTGTTGTACAACATGACGGTGGTATTGCCGCCGACCGTCACACTATGCGTTGCGTCGGGAAGGTATACATATATTTCCGGGTTGGCACCCCACACGCCACTACCGGTGCTGTAAAAATAGTAGAAATAATGCCAATCGGGATAGCCTTTCCCGTTTATGGAAACGGTATCGGCGCCGCTGGTATCAATGGTCAGCAGGTAAACGTTGTTGCCCTCACTGTCGGTGGGTTGGCAGCCGAAGCTCGACACCTTGACCGAGCCTCCGGTGATGACGACATTCGATGTGCTGCCTTTTGTGCCACCCACATCCTCGTCTGTTGTTCCGCTACCGATGCCCACACCTGAGGTGCTTGTCGCCGTGACGTAGCCGCCGCTGACGGTGATGTTCGAAACATTGCCGCTACTATTGGTTCCTATACCGCTGCCGATACTGCTGCTGTCGGATTCATCGCTGGATCCACTGCCGATACCGGCACCGTAGGTACTTGTCGCCATGACCATGCCACCTGTGATGGTGATATTCGACACGCTACCGTTACTGTTACAATTACCTCCAATGCCGGCACCTTGGTAAGATTCCACGATCAGCTCGCCGGTGCCGAGCGTTCCGGCCTGTATGGTGAGCTTGCCGATGCCACTGCCCTCTTTTTGCAGGGCAGCGCAGTTACCACCCTTCAGCGTATTGGTCGTGCCGTCCTTCAGGTTGATGGTGACATTGCCTTTGCTATCTTTCTCGATCGCAAAGGGCGAGGCGGTGCTGTTATCCATGTTCACCCCCGCGAGGGTGATATCCGCCGAAATGTTACTTGCGACCACGATGCGGTTGGCAGTCGCCGTGGTCGCATCCGCATTCGCAATGGTCAGGGGCGTAGCGAACTGGACGGTCAGAATGCCGACCGTTGTATCGTAGGCATAGTCCGTGCCCGCGGTCAGCGTGTCACCCGTATTGGTGGGCCAGATCTTCAGGTCGCCGACCGCGATGGCATCGCTCGGCGGGGTCACCGTGCCGGAGGCCGATGCCGTGATCGACAAGGTCGCCAGCACCACCATGGCGCATAGTGCAAGAATGAAGGGAAGGATGCGTTTTTTTCATAAAAGTTCCTCCTTAAATGATCTTAACGATCTCATTTTCGCAGGGACCGGCGCGGGTCAACACAGGGAGCGCAAGAAGGCGTCGATGCGGTCCAGCGCTTCATGGATATGCGCGGTGGAATAACAATAGGAAGCGCGGACGAACCCTTCTCCCCCGCGGCCAAAGGCGGGGCCGGGCACCAATGCCACGTGCTGCTGATGCAACAACTTCTCACAGAATTCTTCGCTGGAGAGGCCGGTGCTCGCGATCGAGGGGAAGGCATAAAAGGCACCCTTGGGTTCACGGCAGGCAAGGCCGATATCGCGGAAGCCCTTGACGATGATCTTGCGGCGCATGTCATACTCTGCTAGCATCTGCTGTACCTCCTCCTCGCAATCGCGCAGGGCCGTAATGGCGGCGTACTGGGAGGTGGTCGGGGCGCACATGATGGCATATTGGTGCAATTTGGTCATCTGGCGGATCAGGGGGGCTGGGCCACATGCGTAGCCCAGGCGCCAGCCGGTCATGGAAAAGGCTTTGGAGAAGCCGTTGATCATTACGGTGCGTTCCCGCATGCCCGGGATGGCGGCGGGGGAGGTATGGTGCACACCGGAAAAGGTCAGGGCGGCATAGATCTCATCCGAGATCACCACCACATTCGTTCCGGCAAGGACGGCCGAGAGGGCCTCCAGGTCGGCGCGCTCCATGATACCGCCGGTGGGGTTGCAGGGGTACGGGAGCACCAGCGCCTTGGTACGCGGTGTCATCAGCGCGCGCAGTTCCTGCGGGGTGACCTTAAAATCGTTTTCCGCCCTGGTCTCCAATATCACCGGCACGCCCCCGGCCATGCGCGTCAAGGGTTCATAGCACACATAACTGGGTTGCGGGATGATGACTTCATCCCCCGGTTCCAAGATGGCACGCAGGCAGGCATCGATGGCCTCGCTCCCCCCCACGGTCACCAGGATCTCCTCCTGCGGCACATAGGAAACGCCGTAATGGGTGGCGGTATAGGTGGCGATCGCCTCGCGCAGGGGCATCAGGCCGCTGTTGGCCGAATACCGCGTGCGCCCTTCTTCCAGCGTGCGGATCGCCTCGCGCCGGATCTTCCACGGGGTCTTGAAATCCGGTTCGCCCACGCCGAGGGAGATGACGTTCTCCATCGTGTTGGCGATATCAAAGAATTTACGTATTCCGGAGGGCTGGATCTGTTGCAGGGTAGTGGATAGGATCTGATCGTAGTCCATCATAGCGAGACTGCCCCTCTTTCATCCCGCGGTCCGGTGGCCAGCGCCACATCCAGCTCTTTATAGCGGCGTAGCACGAAATGCGTGGCCGTGGCGGTCACAGACTCCAGGGTGGAAAGTTCTTTCGCTACGAACATGGCCACCTCCTGGAAGGTGCGGCGCTTGACGACGACATTCAGATCATACGTCCCGGACATAAGGTACACCGATTCCACCTCCGGATAGCGGGCGACCCGCTCTGCCACTTCTTCAAACCCCAGGCCGGACTTGGGCGTTACCTTCAACTCAATGATAGCGGAAACATAGGCCATACCGGTCTTTTCCCAATCGATGACGGCCTTGTACCCCCGCAAAATGCCGGCGTCCTCCATCTCGCGGATGGCGTCCTTGACCTCCGCCTCGGTAAGTTCGGTGGCTGCCGCCATGTCCGAGACAGACATGCGCGCCTCCCGGTTCAACAATTTCAAGATCTGGATATTCATACATTCCTCCTTATTATTTATATACAAAAAAGCCCCGGGCGACCCAACGGTCACTCAGGGCGGTCATACACCGCGGTACCACCTGAATTCGGAGCCAGGCCCCGCACTTTGCGGCACATACATGCCGACCCCTGATAACGGAGGGAACCGATCACGCTTGCGGCCTGCCGGCCGTTTTCTGCGCAACAACTCCGGGAGTGCTTTCTACGCGCCGCCATGCGGGGCTCACACCATGCGCCCGCTCTCTGGGATGCCGGGGACGTATACTCTTTCCCATCTGCGTTTTTCTTAGTATAGCACAGAGCCGTGCCCACTGTCAAGTATTTTTTTCGAGAAAACGGTGGCGCGGCGAAAAAATTTGCAGTACCGCTTCCCCGGTGCGCACAGCTGTTTGCATGATCTCCCCTCCCCTGTGCCGCGCTGTCCCGCAAAGAACACCGGCACAGCAAAAAAGGAGGGCGGCCTGCGGCCGCCCTCCTGCATTACCATTCCATGATGACCGATACCCGGTCGGTCTTATATCCATTCCTCACAGCTCTTACAGATGGGTGCTCCCGTTCTTGAAACATGGGCGTATACCATCCTTTCTTCTGTTTTCGGGTCAGTCTTGCAGACCTGTTTCCCGGCACGCGCCGGGGACCGTGCCCGACCGGCACCACACTCTCTGCCGTGGCATATCACAGGCGCTACACGGGGCCGATGCACCTGCATCCTCTTTGCGCTACCGTGCCACTTTCCTTTGCCATCGGCGTGCCGACCACAAGGCACACGCCTATATCACTCGGCGGAACGCCACCTGTCTCACGGTGCTATGCACCCAGGCGCCGTTCTCCGCATAGACCCCTGCTATTCACCAGAACATGCGGGCTGCCAAAACTCCGGAACAGCTTTTTCTCTCTTTATCTCCGCATATATGCGGCACTACCTGTTCCCGCGCACTGCCATCCTCCGTCCGGCCATATCCGGGGCCCTGTCCAGGGGCAAAAAAAGCGCACAAACCGCGGGGAAGGACCCGTGATCTATGCGCTCCACTCCTGGATCAACAGTCGAGAAACTAATATCGGATGTGGGATACGCACAAATCGCTCTTGCATGGGTTTGTCAAATCTGCACATATTTGGCACCATCCTTTTCTGGAATTTGTTCATTTTCCCTTTCCACCTTTAGTATAGCAGACAATTCCCGGTTTGTCAAGTACTTTTTCAAAAAAATTTCAGGCGGGGTCTGCGTTGTAAATAGATATGACCCAAAAAGATAGAAAAAAGCAAAAAGATAT
>CAYXDB010000119.1:0-4488 GCA_964463735.1 uncultured Ruminococcus sp.
TCTTTGACGAGCTTCCTATTCTTTTTGGTTCATATCATTTTAGCACATACAGAAATTATGAAAATTACCCGCATAGATCCCCCACGGGTCGTGCTGAACAACCCGTATAGCCAGCACCGCTACGCTGCCTGGCCCTCTATCACGCGGCTGAAAAACGGTCGCATCGCCCTGGTCGCCTCCGGCTTCCGGCTGGAGCACGTATGTCCGTTTGGGAAAGCCGTTCTTTCCTTCAGTGAGGACGAGGGCGCGCACTACACCCTGCCCGCCCCGGTCATCGACACCATGCTGGACGACCGCGATGCCGGTATTCTGGCCTTTGGGGAGAGCGGCGTCCTGGTCACTTCCTTCAACAACAGCCTGTCCTTCCAGCGTGGCTACGCGCCGGGGAAGCGGGGCGAGGCCTACCGCCTGGCGTATCTGGACATGATCGATGCAGAGAGCGAGGCGCAATATCTGGGTGCCACCTTCCGCGTCAGTTTTGACAACGGGGTGACCTGAGGCGCCATACACCGCAGTCCTGTCACCTCCCCGCACGGCCCCTTAGCCTGCAAGGACGGCACGATCCTGTGGGTCGGGCGCACCTTCTCCCCGGTCGATGCCGCGCAGGAGGATGACTGCATCCAGGCATACACGCTGGATCCCGTGACCGGCAAGATGGAATACCGCGGGCGCATTGCCCCTATCACGCTGGGGGGAGAAGAGATGCTCTCCTGCGAGCCGCACGCGATCGAGCTGGACGATGGCACGATCCTGTGCCACATCCGCGTGCAGACGAAGAAATGGAGCGACCGGTACTTCACCACCTTCCAATCCCTGTCCCACGACGGGGGCAGAACGTGGACCGAGCCTGTCCGCCTGCTGGACGACTGCGGCGGCGCCCCGGCGCACATCCTGCGCCATTCTTCCGGCACCCTGATCTCGGTATACGGATACCGCCAGTTCCCCTACGGCATCAAGGCCATGTTCAGCCATGATGGCGGCAGGACATGGGACACGGGGCACGAGATATATACCAATGAGATCAGCGGGGATCTGGGGTATCCCGCTACGGTAGAACTGGCAGACGGCAGTCTGCTGACCGTCTTCTACGCCATCCCGGAACAGGGTGGCCCGGCGGTGATCATGCAACAGAAATGGAGGATGGAAAATGATGAGATTTAAGGGGATCATGCCGGCACTGGTGACCCCGCTGGAAGCGGATGAGTCTATCCGGTGCAACGTACTGGAGCAACTGCTCAACGATCTGATCCGTGGCGGGGCCGACGGCTTTTATATCGCGGGTGCCACCGGCGAGGGGCTGGCCCTGCGCCCGTCACAGCGGCGCGTGCTGGCCGAGGAGGCGATCCGCACGGTGAACCACCGCAAGCCCTGCATCCTGCAGATCGCCAGCACCGACCTGCACGAGGCGATCGCACTGGCAAAGCATGCCGAGCAATGCGGGGCAGATGCCATCTCGGCCACGCCACCGCTCTTCTTCCGCTACGATGCCGATGATGTCTATCACTACTACGCGACCCTGGCCAATGCGGTCCACATTCCCCTGATGATCTATTACAACCCGGCGGCCGGCTTCCCCATGGATGCCCCGTTTGCCGCGCGCGTCTTCGAAATCGACAATGTAACGGCCATCAAGTGGACCAGCTCTGACTATTTCCAGATGATGGCGCTGAAGGAGATGACGCACGGCGAGATGAACATCATCAACGGCCCGGATGAGATGCTCCTCATGGGGCTGCAAGCCGGGGCGGATGGCGGCATCGGCACCACCTACAACTTCATGCTGCCGTGGTTCCGCGAGATCTATGACCGTTTTACCGCGCAGGACTGTGCCGGTGCCTATACCTACCAGCAGAAGGTGGTCAAGGTCATCCACGCACTGCGCCCCTATCCGATCATCCCCGCCGCCAAATTGATCATGGAGGAGATGGGGTACCCGGTCGGGTACGCGACTGCCCCCATGCGCCGTTTCTCAGCGGAGGAAAAAGCGATCCTGCTGGAACGGGTCAAGGAAGCCGGTCTGGTATTCCCCACCCGGTAAGCGCGACGCATCCCCCGCGACCGTACGCGGTACATCAAAAAGCCCCACAGACCAGCTGGTCTGTGGGGCTTTTCGCATCTGCCGGGCAGGATCACTTCAACACAGAGACGGCATCGGTGATCGTCTTTTCGTATGCCTCTTTGCCATACTTATCGACCTCTGCCTTGTTCTTTTCTCCGTGGGTCAGGCAACCGGCGCCGCCGATACAGCCGCCGATGCAGGCCATCCCCTCGATGAAATTGGCAGGCAGTTTGCCGGTGCGCTTTTGCAGGAGGGCGATGCGGCACTGCTCGATCCCGTCGCACGCGAAGGGCTTGAGGGCGAAGTCGATGCCCTGCTCCTTGATGGCCTCTGCCACTGCATCGGACAAGCCGCCACTGCGGGCAAAGATACGGCCAAAGTAGGAAGCGTTATCCAGCACATCTTCGTCAAGCGAGGTGATATCCAGATCGCGGCTGTCGAAGAGGGCCTGCAATTCTTCAAAGGTCATGACGGCGTCCACATACGGCTTGACGGCTTCTTTCTGCGCTTCCATCTTCTTGGCAGTGCAGGGGCCGATGAAGACGACCTTACACGGTGCCTCATGCTCCTTGATGTAGCGGGCGATCGCCGCCATGGGGGACGGATTGTGCGATATGTAGGGCACCATATCCGGGAAGAACTTGTGAATATAGTCTACAAAAGCAGGGCAGCAGGAACTGGTCAGGAAGCCCTTTTCTGCCAATTCGGCCGACTCCGACATGGCGACCATATCAGCGCCCAACGCCGCCTCGACCACCGTATGGAAGCCGAGGGAACGCAGACCGGAGATGACCTGCCCCAATTTGGCATAGGTGAACTGGCTGGAGATGGAAGGTGCCACCACGGCAAATACTTTATACGGTTCCTGCGCATTGCGGCTCTCCTGCAAAATGCGGATGACATCCAGAATATACGACTTATCGGTAATGGCACCGAACGGGCACTGGTATACGCAGGCACCGCAGGAGATGCACTTGTTATTATCGATCTTTGCCTGCTTCTCCTCACCCATAGAGATCGCCTTGATCTTGCAGGCGTTCTCACACGGGCGCTGGTGGTTGCGGATGGCGCTGTACGGGCACACACGGGCGCACGCACCGCACTCCTTGCACTTGCTCTTGTCGATGTGGGCCACGTGGTTCTCATCAAATGTGATGGCGCCAAAGCGGCATACATCCTCGCACCGATGCGCCAGGCACCCGCGGCAGGCGTTGGTCACCTCGTATCCGCCGATGGGACACTCGTCACAGGCGATATCGATGACCTCAATGACGTTGGGATTCTCACGATCCCCGCCCATCGCGATCTTGACCCGCTCCGCCAGGATGGCGCGCTCTTTGTACACGCAGCAACGCATAGTCGGCGTTTTGCCGGGCACGAGCGTTTTCGGGATGTCGATGGCGGTCTCAGCCAATCGGCCAGCCCATGCCTCCCGCGCGACCTCGCGCAGGACCTTATACTTCAGATGCTGTACTTTTGTATCAAATTTTCTCATTCTATCCTCCGTGTACTCAGAAATAACTGACCTTGATGCGTTTACCCATTTGGCGCAAGCACTTGGAAAGTTCTTCTACCAGGTTCATTTTGATATTGAAATTGATGGGCAGATCCGGGTTCTGGTGTGCCGGGTTCACGGCACGGCCCACGTAAAAATTGATGTCTGTCGCCTCCTCAAACAGCAGGCGGCAGATCAGGGAGGCGCCATCCCGGCCAAAGCCCCATTTCTCATACAGGCTATTGTCCCCCAGGGCGTCGCGGGCGTATTCCACCACGCGGTTGACGGTGATGACCCCCTCGGTCACCAGGTCCACCCCTTCGATCTCCGCAATGGGGGGGACGTCACTTTTGATGAATTGCAAACTGGCCTTCAGCGGTTTGCCCAGGTACTTGGCCGCAATGGAAGAGGTGGTGCCCCCGCAGATGATGTGCTTTCCTTCTTTCGAGAAAAAAAGGGACATCATGCGCTGGCAATCATCCCGGTTGGCGGGCGGGCCAAAGAGCAGGTTCATGGGCACGCGGCGGCGGATGCGCACCACGCAGGCGGTGGCATCGTCCCCCGGGCGGCCGGCATACAGGCGATTGACCTCATCGATCAGGATCGTGGAAAGGGTCTTGGCCGTATAGCCGGTCAGCGCCACGGTCTCCATAAAGCTGGTGATATCCTCCAGCTTCCACCCAAAGTTATAGGCGATACCGATCCCGGCATGCGGGCACCCATCGCTCATGGCGATGAAGATATCGTCCTCTTCCAACTTGACGACCGATTTGTAGATCCGCTTGCCGCTGATATTCATCTCGGTCTTGGGATAATCGTAATGTTGGCCACCGCGCAGGAGGATGACCTGGGGATTATCATACTGGATGATCTCCATTTCCCTGTTATCCACCAGATGCAGGATGGTGAAGGTGGAATAGGCCACCCCACGCAC
>CAYXDB010000120.1:0-4479 GCA_964463735.1 uncultured Ruminococcus sp.
ATACCGATTTCCTTTCTACTTGTCAATCGGCTGAGAAGAAAATTTCACTTTTTATCCCAGGACCAGCCCCAGCGACAGGCACACGACCAGCAACACCGGCAAAGAGACCAGCAGACCATAGCGCACGAAGGTGCCAAAAGACAGCCTGACCCCCGAGCGCTTTAAGATCGAGAGCCACATGATACCGGCCAGCGCCCCCACCGGCGTCAGGCATGCGCCGATATTGGAGGCGGCGATCGCGGCATAGATGCCCCGCAGGGCAGCCGCGCCCGCAAAGGCACCGTCCTGCAGGATGGTGCTGAAGAGCACGCTCATGGGGATGTTATTGATCATATTAGCGGAGAGATAGGCCGACAGCCCGACCGACCACAGGGGGTCAAAGCCGGAGAGCCAGGCGGCCAGGTGGGCGGTGACGCCGGTATACGAGAGCGCCAGCACCAAAACGAACATGGAGAGCACAAAGGGGACCAGGGCATACGGCAGGCGGCGCAAGGTCCGCACCAGGGCGCCACCGCGCCCCCGGCCGGTACCGGCATAACACAGGGCAAAGAGGAGGAGCGAAGCGGCAAGGACGACCGTGATCAGCCACATCTCCCAGCCCGTATAAGAGCTGATGGCCAGTAGCAGGATGCAGAGCAACAGGTGAAAAACACCCACACCGACCGGGAGCCGGCAGAGCGGCTGTACCTCCCCCGCCTGCGGGCGCAGGGGCTGTGCCAGGCGGCGGCGAAAGAGCAACCACAAAAGGAGCAGGGACACCCCGCCCCCGACCAGTGCCGGGAGCGCCATGACGCGGCAATAAGCAAAAAAGTCGATGCCTGCGGCGGTGGCCAGATAGATATTGGTGGGGTTCCCGATCACCAGCAACATGCTCCAAGTATTGGCGGCAAAGAACTCGGCAAACAGGTATGGCAGGGGGTCAATCCCGGCGCGGCGCGCGAAACAGCAGATAAAGGGCGTGAATGTCAGGATGATGATATCATTGGAGGTAAATACCGTGAGCACGGCCACCACCATATATAGGCGCAAAAACAGGGCGTTCTGCCCCCCGTGGCCCCGCGCCAGCACGCGCCCGGCGAGATAGGAGAACAGCCCCCACTCATCCAGATAGACTGACAGCATCGTCATGGAAAGGAAAAGCGCCAATATCTTCAACGGGTTGATGGCGCTGTCTGCCGTCAGGCCCGTAAGGACCTGGGAGAGCGGCACCACCCCCAGCAGGAGCATGCACAGTGCCCCCACCAGTGACACGAGCCAGTAACTCCCTATGCGAAAGCGCCCCAGGCGCACCTCGGGGCACAGCATCACGCAAGTGCAGACCCCCAACCCGGTAAGCAGTCCGATCCCTGCTGCCAGTTCCATCTTCTATCCTCCTTAAAAGTCTTTTGCGCCTGTTCCGCCAAAAAAGTCTAAGTCCCGGGCGGCCAGAAGGCCGCCCGGGCAATGACTTACAGATCGTGGCAGAGCAGGACGGTGTAGGTATCCTTGCTGTATTCTTCCACAAAAGCGCGGCTCTTTTCCGGGCAGCAGGAACAGCCGGTCGGGATCTGCCGGGTCAGGCACTCCCGCGCGTAGCACTCATCCCCTGCCAGGATATAGGTCTCCTCGCCTATGCGGATCTCTGCGATGCAGGAACCACAGGAATGGCCGCCGATGCAGATGGCATGCACGGCACCGCCGATCCATGCCTCCTGGTCGAACAACACTAGCCGTTGCTCCTTGGGGATATAATTCTTCCCGTCGGCTTCATATTCCGCCCGCTGTATGTAAACGGTGGCGCGGGGGAAATGCACGACCCCTTCGATATGATCGTGGTGGGCATGCGTGATCAGGACATCGGTCACGTCCTCCGGCGCTACACCATGCTGGGCCAGCGCCCGCACTGGGCCGATGAAATCCTCCATGACGAAGCCGGGCATGGTGTCACACCCCGCATCGACCAGGATGCAATGGCCCGGCGTGCGCACCAGATACACAAAGAACACGATAGGGCGCGTCCGGTTGGGATCGCCCCCGGCAAAGACCATGCTCTCTGGCAATACGGAGCGGGCGTATTCCACCGCGGTGATCGTGACATCCGTGGAGGCGCCGTTTTCTATCTTCTTTTCCATTTCTATCCTATCACTCCCATTCTCCCGCCGCACGGAGATTATCCAGTTCCCGCTGGATGCCCTCCCGGATCGGGGTAAAGTCCTCCCGGCGCAGGCCGGTCGCCGCCAGGATCTTACGATTATCCACGGCGCGGTCAAACAGGCGGTCATACCGCAAAATGAAGGGATCCTTTTGCAACCAGGGGTTCTCTGCTATGTATGCCTCTACACTTCCCCAGGCAAAGCGCGCCCCCATCAGATCGGTATACAGGGCGGCCACCTCCCCCCATGTCAGCCCCTGCGCGGAGGAGACGGTAAACGTCTCGCCCATTGCGGCGGGGCAGAAGAGCAGGTGCGCGATCAGCTTACCGGAATTGCCGGCCCAGTCAAGCCCGGCGGTCAGGTCCCGGGTGCACTGCGGCAGGGTGATGACCTGCCCCGCCCGGGTGCGCTCCAGCACCTGGTGACCGGAGACCGTCACGATATCCAGCCGCTTGTCCGAGAAGGAGATGACCGGGCGCACCACGGTCCAGTTGGATGTGCCGCTCTCTTCCCGGATATAGCGCTCATTGCGCGTCTTGGGGAGCGCGTAGGTCTCTTCCGCAAAGAACTGCGGGTCGCGCAGGGTATCGGCCAACAGGGGCGCTTCCTCTGTCAGGGGATGCTGGAGATCCGCATACACGCGGTAGGAAGACAGGAATATCAGGTGCCCGGTATGGCGGCAGAGCAACTGATGCACCGGGCGATAGGCTTCTACACTGGTATAGTGGATGAAGTTTACGATACCGTCATAGTGCTCCTTCTGCAAAAACTCCGTCAAATACGGCAGATCCACCTGTGCACGGATAAAGCGCAGGTGCGGGTGATCAGAATGGTGCTCCTCTAAACACAGGATGTCCACGGCATGGCCCATCCGCAACAATTCCTGTGCAGTATACAGACCCAGGGTGCCACCCCCGGCGATCAGGCAAACACGTTTTTGTTCCATATCAGGCCTTCTTTCCGCAGGCACGCAGGATCAGTTTGTGCAGTGCCCGCTCATATTCATACGTATAGGGATTGGTCTTCTCTCCACGCACATACGCGGCGAAAGCGCGGAACATGGCATCATAGCGGCCATAGGCCGGTATGGTGTGCTGGGGGGCCGGTTTGTGCCAGTCCTCGTCATACGCCTCCCGCACATCGGTCGTCTGGCTGCTGAACACGCCGGGGATCGGCGGTGCCAACCGCTCAAACGGCCGCACCTCGACCGTTCCTTTCGTCCCGCAGACGACTAGCTGGCGGCGCTCAAAGCCGCCGCGCTCTATGGCCGTGCTCTTGACAAAAGAGACGCCATGCGGATAGCGGAATACGGCCATGCCGATATCATCGGCCTGCACCCCGTCTGCCCCGGTAGAGGTGCTGAGCGGGATGACTTCCTCCGGTTCCCCGCAGATGCTGTACACCAGATCGATCAAATGACAGCCAAGGTAATACAGCATTCCGGCGGGGTAGTTCCCTAACCACGCGCGTTTCTGTGGCTGGTGGAAGCAGTTCATCTGCGCCTCCACCGCATAGATCTCCCCCAGGCGCCCGGCGGCGATATCCTCCTTCAATTGGAGGACGGCCGGATTATAGCGATACATATAGCCGGTGTGGAACACACGGCCATTCTTCTCTACCAGGTCGATCAGGCGGTCAAACTCTTCGTCTGACTCACTGCCCGGCTTATCCATCTGGATGTGCAGGCCATGCTCGGCGGCGCGGATGGCCCATTCGGTCAGGTGGCGGTCCTCCGCCTCGATGCACACGGCGTCCAGCCCTGGCTCCTGCCAGATCTCCTCCACCGTCATGCGCCGCACATCGGCATAGCAGTCGGCGCAGTTACTGAAGTTCGGCTCGTCTCCCTCCACGGTGGCATAGCCGACCAGATCATAGAGGTCGCTCTGCATCTTCAGGGTCGATATCACGGCGTTGGCATGGTCATGCCCGGCGCCGATCTGGGCGATACGGATCTTTTTCATCTCTCGTCCCTCCAATCAAATTGCGTGACGACCGGGAAGCTCCTGTCTTCGACCAGGCGGCGGTACACCTCCGGGCATTCTTCGGGCTGGTGGGTCTCCTCCACCAGATCACGCAGGCACAGGCGCCCCCCGGCGCACAGGCGGAAGGCCGCCTGCATGTCATCCCGATGGGTAAAATGACCGGGGTAGGACTCCTGCTCCGGGCGGGCAGCGGTATGTGCCCCCACGATCGTGATGCCGGGGGCATGTATCTTGCGATAATAATCCACCGTGAAATCGGAATCACGCGTGCATCCCAGCAATGCCACCCGGCCCATGCGGGCCATGCAATCCAGCACTTCATTGAGTCCGGCGCCCACGCCACTGACCTCGATGGCGACGTGCAC
>CAYXDB010000121.1:0-4450 GCA_964463735.1 uncultured Ruminococcus sp.
ATGTGTGCAAAGACTTAAATCTCAAAGTATGGCGGTGGGCTTCGGCTCACCGTCTGTTCTTAATCTTGTAATATATAGGGAGCTAATGGCAGAGCCGATAAGCCCCATAATAAACGAGCCTATGGCAATCGAAGGCGAAGTATTACCCGCAGATAGCATTGTTGCAGAGCAGTCTAATTATGGGGTTGTAAATTGTGTATCGTTAGCAGCGTAACCAGCATTGGCGATAAGGCGTTCTACAGTTGCACGAACCTGAAAAACGTGACCTTTGGCGGCACGAAAGCGCAGTGGGAGGCGCTTGATGTGTCTAGCCTCCCGTCCGGTTGCGTAGTCACGTGCGCGGATGGAAACGTGACTTATTGAGGCAAGGGGCCACATTGTTGCTAGCAAATGACGTGTAGTGGGGCTAGCTCCCTTTGAGACAAGACCCTATATAAAAGCCAAAAAGAGCAAGGCCATTGTGAAAATGACCTTGCTCTTTTTGCGCGGCACAAAGGTGCCACGGCAGGGCCGACGAGGCGGCCCGGTATTATGCTTCACCCGTGGCGGGGGCAGCTGTGCGGTACACGAGAGGCATATCGTATTCCTGCTCATACAGGCGGCGCCACACGGCGGCATTGCGCTCCCGCAGCAAAATGGTATTCTCCCGGTCATTCTTGCCGGGATCCGGCCACAGGGGGGCGCCGATGTGGATGGTATATTCCTGCACGGGGAAGCCATCCTGCCCCTGCGTCTGGCTATCCTGCATGGTGATAAAGCAGGGCAGGATCGGCACGTGGTTCCGCGCGGCGAAATTGAAGGCGCCGTCTTTCAGCGGTTTGGGCTTGCGGTAATTCCACCACATGCTCTGCTCCGGGTAAAAGAGCACAAAATGCCCTTCCTGCAACAGCGTGTTGACGGCACATATGAATTTTGCCATCGTTTTGGGACTGGAGGAGAGCGGCAGGGTGTCGCAATGCCGCATCAGGTACCCATAGAAGCCGGGGAAACTGGTATAATTCCCTTCCCGGATGACCCGGTAGAGGCGGCGTTCCTTTTGCCCGGAGGCATCGTAGGCCAGGTGGATGGCAAAACTGTCAAAAGCATTGAAGTGATTACAGGTGATCACCGCGCCGGAATGGAGGGCGGCAAAATGGCTGGCGCCCACGATGTCCCGGATGATCAGGTTCTTCTGCCGCATCTGCTGACGGACGAAGCGCCGCGCCATGGCAAAGGCCAGTTCGGTCTGGAAGCGGTCTACCGGCCTGCGGCGGATATACTCGATCTCATTCGCCTTCAGCAACCGGGCAGGGGGGTCATCCTCTACACCGCGTTTTCCTCCTCCAACAGCATGCGCTGGGTCTGCTCCGACAGGCCAGCATGCAGGATGTGGATGCGATACTGTTTCCGCGGGTCGGCATGTATCGCAAGCGAATGGAGCGAGACCGCCGTATAGCGTGCAAAGCAGTCGTCACAGGCGTAAAAGACAGAGATCATATTTTTTTCAGTCATGAGGTACCTCACAGAATGTTTCAAAGCGTTGCTTCAAGGTAAGATATTCTTCCAGTATGTCATCAAAAGCATGGTAGCCAAAGGCGCGGTGGACGCGATCGACCTGCCACTGCTTGATGTTATCGATATGGGGATAAGGGAACCAGAACAGGCGGCGGCTAAAATGGCGCACCACGGTGTGCTTGTGCAGGAATTTCTGGTCATTGAAGGCCTGCGGCAGGATCTTGCGCCGCGTGGTGGCGCGGATGAGGGCGCTCTGGTCGGCAAAGACCCACTTCTTTTTCCGCAGTTTCTCCCGGGCGCGGGCAAACAGGCCGTTCTGCCGGGCAAGGGACATGTTGAAGAGCAGGACACCGGCATTGATATAATGCGGGTGGATGAGATATTTGCCGTAATGGTCGCAGGCGGCGGCATATTCATACCCGGTGATATCGATGTCCCACAGTAGGCGCACATCCCGCTGGAAAAGGACATCCGCATCCAAATACAGCAATTTATCCTGCGGCATGCCGTCTACCAGATCGCAAAGCAGGCGGATCAGCGTATAGGGAGAGCAATAGGCGCTCTCATTCGGGCACCCACCCAGTTCCTGCTGGTAAAGCGCCGTCACATCCGTCACGGTCACACGGTTCTGTGGATGATAGGAGCGGGCGACCTCGGCAAGGAAGGCGCCCTGCGCGGGCGTGATGGGGCGATAATCGGGCGACAGGTGGGTCGCATCCATGGTAAGACAGTGGAGATGGAAGGGCTCCTCGGTCTGCGTGCGGCGAAAGAGAGACAGCGCACAGGTCAGCACCCCGTCAAAGACCTTGTCGTTCCCGCAAAACAATATGTCGATCATGGTGTCTCCTCCTTCGGTACATCGCCCGCTTCTTCCCGGGGGCGATAATCGATCACCGTCACCTCATTACAGGCGGCACGCGCCCGCATCGCCGCAAGGACCTCATCCCGCAGTTTGGCGCGCCGCGCCGCCGGGGGCAAGGTCTCATCCGGGTAAAAAGGGCCATCCACCCAGGTACACAGGCGCACCCCCTTCCGGTGCCAGCGCATGTACGTGTTGGTGAAACAATAAACGGGCTTGTGCAGCATCACCGGGTAGGCAAAGGAGGCATCCGTGAAAGGGCGGATGCCCGTATAATACGGCCAGATATGTGCCTCGGGATAAATGCACACGGGGCACCCCTGCGTCACACGCGTGCGCACCGCCTCCCAGAAATGGCGCCCGGCCGCCGCATCATCCGGCAACGGGAGCGCCCCCAGCCAGGGGGTGATGCGTCCCAGCACCGGCATGGACACGTTGTTGGGGTGCACGATCACATATACGTGGCGCGGCATGGCAACGAACGTGGGGATCAGGGCATCGGCCGTCGGCTGTGTGTGGTTCCCGTACAGGAAGAAGCCCGCCCTGCCTGCCGCCTGCAATTTTTCCCGCCCCACGATGCGGTGGTGAAAATGCAACTTGAGATACAGGAAAGCAAGCGGGGTGGCCACCATGCGGTACCAGAAGAAATGGAGCGGGCGCCGCAAGGGGGTGCGGGGCAGATAGCGGTAGTTGCCGTCTATCTTCTTCGCCCGGATCTGCGCCGTAGAAAACTCATCTTGCAACGGGTCGGTATAATACACCACCCGTGGCGATCTTTTGCGGGCCATCTTCTGCCTCCCTTCGTCTCATTTTGCTACCATTTTATCAAATTCCTCTCTGTTAATCAACCTACTCCGCCGCGCGGGGGCTATCGGCGCTGTGGAGCGCGAGGGGCGACAGAATAGAGGGCCATTCTACTGCCAGTAGAGCGCCTGCGGCCGCATTTCTACACGCAGGAGGGCGAGCGTGCGGCAATTCCCGCGGTAGTAGAGAAAATTGCGGTTGCCTATTGCATTCTTCCATTTTTTATGCTATAATGTTGCCATCAAAAGGCAGGGACAGGCGGCACCACTTTTACGCAGCCATCCTGCGGGGCCAGTGCGTAGCGCCCTTCCGTGGCTGTTTTCTATCCGATATAACGATACCCTGCCGACCTGTTTACGACCCCAACAGATACACCGCACATCATTGCAACGACAAGAAAGGAGCGGATCATGGAAGATATAAAGCCGATCCTGGCGGCCAACATCGCCGCCCTGCGCACCGCGCAGGGGATGACGCAGGCAGAATTTGCCGAGAAACTGAATTATTCGGACAAGGCGGTCTCCAAATGGGAGCGGGGCGAGTCCCTTCCCGATATTACCATCCTGTATCAGATATCCCAGCTGTTCGGTGTGACGCTGGATTATCTGGTGCAACCGGAGCATGAGGCACCGCCCGTGCCCGATCTCCCCCTCCCAGATGAAGCCGACCGCCTGCGCCGGTGGCGCAACCGGGTGATCATCACCTCCATCAGCATTCTGGCCGTCTGGATGGTCGCCACGCTGGTCTACGTGATCCTGTCTGTGGTTCCCTACCAAGCCACGCTACACTGGCTGGCCTTCGTATACGCGGTACCGGCCTCTGCCATCGTATGGCTAGTCTTCAACTCCATCTGGTTCCAGCGCCACCGCAATTACCTCATCATATCGATCCTGATGTGGTCGTTGCTCTGTGCGCTGTGCGCCACCCTGCTTCCCGTTCATGTAGAGGCACTGCCCCTGTTACTGCTGGGGATCCCCGGCCAGATCGTGATCTTAATGTGCTCGCGCCTTCGCTTCCACCCCGCGGCAGAGGAAAAGTAATTTTTTCGCGCAAAGATATATCCCCGAGAAAGCACGGGCCTGCCGCGCCATATAGGCCCTCCTCCTGGCGGCGGTGTGCGTGCGAATAACGTCCCCGTGGCCTCCCTCCGGGCGCGGAAGGAGCCGCGTTTCCAGGCCTCCCTCCGGGAGGGAGGTGGGGAGCGCAGCGAACCGGAAGGAGCCTGCGTAGGTGCGCCAATGGTTTATCGTAGGTGGTGATAGGCTAACGGTCATAGCGGAAAGGCTCATATCC
>CAYXDB010000122.1:0-4355 GCA_964463735.1 uncultured Ruminococcus sp.
CCATATCGCTCATCACATCGCCATCATAGTTCTTGCAGGCCCAGACATACCCGCCCTCACTGCGGATGACCCGTGCCACGGCATCATCGATCAGCGTGTAGAAGTAGGTGATACCGGCCTCCGCGAAGGCGCGGCGATACTCCTGCTCATAGATCTCTTCAAAAATGAGTTTGAAGGTCTGGTCATACTGTTTTGAGATCGTGTCCTTGGCCGAGAACCACAGATCCTGGTGCGTGGAGAGCGCATATTGGAAGCAGGCATGGGCAAAGGAACGGATGGATGTGTCTTTATTATACTGCGCCTGCAACACGCCCCCGCATTCAAAATCATATACCGTCTCACGGAAGGTGTGGCCGTCTTCCCCGGTGAAAAGCAACTCGGCCTTTCCCTTCCCCGGTACCCGATATTCCGTCGCGCGGTAGACATCGCCATACGCATGGCGGGCGATGGTGATCGGCTTTTTCCAATTGCGCACGGCGGGGCGGATAGAAGGGATCAGGATGGGGGCACGGAACACCGTGCCGTCCAGCACGGCGCGGATCGTGCCGTTGGGGCTCTTCCACATCTCGCTCAGGCCATATTCCTCCACCCGCTGGCGGTTGGGCGTGATGGTGGCGCATTTCACCGCCACCCCATATTCCTTCGCCGCCAGGGCACTGTCCATCGTGATGCGGTCGTGCGTTTTCTCCCGCTCTGGCAAGCCCAGGTCAAAATAGACCGTCTTCAGATCCACGAAGGGGAGGATGAGTTCCTCCTTGATCATGCGCCACAGGATACGGGTCATCTCATCGCCGTCCATTTCGACGAGCGGCGTTTTCATCTGTATCTTATCCACCGTCATTCTCCTTTCGTATACGGGAGCAGGCCTCCCTTGCGCAACATGGCCGCCTGGCGCGGGGAGAAGTGGGCACAGAGGCGGATCTTTGCCCCATTGGTGCGGTCCTCCAGCCAGAATTTCCCGCTCTCGAGTGCCGCAAAGAGGCCGGACAGGCACAGCGTGTCTCCCTGCTGGATCTTGTCATAATCGGCGGGGTCGGCAAAGGTCAGGGGCAGGATGCCTGCATTGATCAGGTTAGCTGCGTGGATGCGGGCAAAAGACTTCGCAACTACGGCGCGCACCCCCAGGTACAGCGGCACAAGGGCGGCATGCTCCCGAGACGAGCCCTGCCCATAGTTGCTCCCCCCCACGATGATCGAGGCACCGGCCTCTTTGGCGCGGGCGGCAAAGCTCTCATCACACACGGCAAAGCAGAAGCGGGAGAGATAGGGGATATTGGAACGATAGGGCAATATCTTGGCCCCGGCCGGCATGATATGATCAGTCGTGATATCGTCCCCTACCTTCAAGGTGCAGGGGGCCAGCAGTGTATCGGTCAGGGGATGGGTATCGGGGAACGGATGGATGTTCGGCCCCCGCAGGATCTCCACGGCATCGGCTTCCTCCGGGCTGGCGGGCATAAGGATGGCAGAATCGTTGATCAGGAAATGCTCCGGCAGAGGAATGGCAGGCATGTCGCCTAAGGTCGTGGGGTCGGTCAGGACGCCGGTCAGGGCGGAGGCGGCCGCCACCTCGGGGGATACCAGATAGACCTTGGCATCACGGGTGCCACTGCGCCCCTCAAAATTGCGGTTGAAGGTCCGCAGGGAGACACCGCCGGAATTGGGCGAGAAGCCCATGCCGATGCAGGGACCGCAGGCACACTCCAGCAGGCGTGCACCGGAGGCAAGGATATCCGCCAGCGCCCCGGACTCTGACAGCATGGTCAGCACCTGGCGCGACCCGGGCGAAACAGAGACAGAAACGCTGTCTGCCACCGTCTTCCCCCGCAAAATGGCCGCCACCCGCATGAGATCTGCCAAAGAGGAATTGGTGCAGGAGCCAATGCAGATCTGATCGACGGGCATACCGGCCAACTCCCGCACCGGCCGGACGCGGTCCGGGAAATGCGGGCAGGCGACAAGCGGTTCCAGCGTAGAGAGGTCGATATCGATCACGCGGTCATACACGGCATCGGGGTCACTTTGCAGGGGGGTGTAGTCCTCTTCCCGCCCCTGGGCGGCAAGGAAGGCACGCGTCACTTCATCCGACGGGAAGATAGAGGAGGTGGCCCCTACCTCTGCCCCCATATTGGTGATCGTGGCACGCTGGGGCACGGTGAGGGTGGCAACGCCCTCGCCCCCCCATTCGATGATGGCACCCACGCCCCCCTTACACGTCAGGCGGCGCAACAGCTCCAGGCTGACATCCTTGGCCGTGACGTACGGGCGCAGGCGCCCCGTCAGATTGACGCGATAGAGGTGAGGCATGGGGATATAATAGGCGCCACCACCCATAGCGACGGCCACATCCATCCCACCGGCGCCGATCGCCAGCATGCCGATGCCGCCGCCGGTCGGAGTATGGCTATCGGACCCGATCAGCGTCTTGCCGGGGCGGCCAAACCGTTCCAGATGCACCTGGTGACAGATGCCGTTGCCGGGGCGGGAGAAACGGATGCCGTATTTTTTAGCCACGCTCTGGATATAGCGGTGGTCATCGGCATTTTCAAAGCCGGACTGCAAGGTGTTGTGGTCTACATAGGCGACCGAGAGCTCGGTGCGTACACGCGGGATGCCGATGGCCTCGAATTCCAGATAGGCCATCGTACCGGTGGCGTCCTGCGTCAGGGTCTGATCGATCCGCAGACCGATCTCCTGCCCCGGGATCATCTCTCCTTCCAGCAGGTGTGCCTGAATGATCTTTTGTGCAATAGAAAGTCCCATGTTAATTGATTCCTTTCACGGTATGGTCGGCCAGATACCCGTGTACCTGCTTTTCCAGTTCACAGGTGCTGATGACCGTCTGGCGTCCTTCTTCATACTGCTGGTCCACCCACGCCTTCAGGGATGTGACCAGCGGAGAATTCTTGTGCAGTGCCTGCTCACCTGACAGGTCATAATGCTGGTTCAACCAGTAGGCGATGCCCGCCGCGCCGGAGGTCTTGCTGATGCTGACGGCGGCAGAGCGGTTCAACAATTTTTTGGTATCGAAGATATTGTAGATCTCCTCGTCTTTCATCAGCCCGTCGGCATGGATGCCGGCCCGCGTCACATTAAAGTTCTCCCCCACGAAGGGCGTCATGGGCGGGAGGCGATAGCCGATCTCTTTTTCAAAATACTCGGCGATCTCCGTGATCACGGTCGTGTCCATCCCGTCCAGCGTGCCGCGCAGGGAGGCATATTCGATCACCATGGCTTCCAGCGGGACATTGCCCGTCCGCTCCCCGATCCCCAGCATAGAGCAGTTGACGGCAGAGGCGCCATAGAGCCAGGCGCAGGAGGCGTTGGCCACGGCCTTATAGAAGTCGTTATGCCCATGCCATTCGATCATCTCACTGGGGACATCGGCATAATGCTCTAGACCATAGATGATGCCGGGCACGCTACGCGGCAGGGCCACCTCACTGAACGGGACGCCATACCCCATCGTATCGCAAGCGCGGAACTTGATCGGGATGCCCGCCTCCTGCGACATCTCCTGCAATTCCGTCACAAAAGGAAGCACGAAGCCGTACAGATCGGAGCGCGTGATATCTTCCAGGTGACAGCGGGGGCGTATGCCCATCTCCAGGGCGGCATAAATGGTCTTTTTATAATGTTCCAGTGCCTGGCGGCGGTTCATCCCCAGTTTCTTGAAGATGTGGTAGTCCGAGCAACTGACCAGGATGCCCGTCTCCCGGATGCCCATGTCCCGCACCAGTTTGAAATCGGCAAGGGAGGCGCGGATCCAGGTCGTGATCTCTGGGAAGGTATATCCCAGCGCCTGGCAGGCCTCCACCGCCTGGCGGTCCCGCTCACTGTACACAAAGAACTCTGTCTGCCGGATCAGCCCCTTGGGACCGCCCAGGCGGGCAAGCAATTTATATAGATGGACGATCTGGTCGACCGTATAGGGGGTCTGGGACTGCATGCCATCCCGGAAGGATGTATCGGTTATGAAGATCTCTGCCGGCATGCCCATAGGAACGCGGCGATGGTTGAAGGGCATCTTGGGCACTTCATCATACGGATAGACTTCCCGATACAGATTCGGTTCCTCTACATCTTGTAGCGTATAATGATACGCATGCTGCTCCAGCAAATTAGTCTTAGAAGATCGTATCAGCATATATATACCTCTTTTTCTCCATGCGATTTCTTATATTATACAGCATCGCACACGGTTTGTCAAGGAAAAAGAGGCGGTTTTTAGCGCAAAAATGAATTTTTTATCTATAAAAAATGCAGGACAGGCAGTTTTTTATGCGTACAAGACAAAAAAGTGCAGGATTGTTCCCCATTTGTATGCAAAACTGCATTATCAGTCTCCCCGGCCC
>CAYXDB010000123.1:0-4317 GCA_964463735.1 uncultured Ruminococcus sp.
GGCTCCTTCCGCGACCGGCGGGGGACACGAAAAGGCCGCGCGGCGGCCATATAATGAGGCAGGCGCCCGGGTGGGCGCCTGGATCAGAAATTATCGGTGCCTAGATGTTCGCCCTCGTTATAAGTGGGCAGACCAAAGCCAAAATCGTCCTCAGCCAGTTCATACGAATCGGTCAGCAGTTCCACTGCCAGATCCGTATGGAATACAAGACGCGGACTTTCATAACGATGCATGATGCTGTCTCCTCCTACGCAAATAACGGTGGTATCTCTACTACCGCCCATTTTACTAGTATCATTGTACAGCAAATGCGCCATTTTGTCAAGAGAAAATGCCATGTTTTTTGTGAAAAACACGCAATTTTCGCTGCGCGGGGGGGAAAATGCCCTTTTTACCGGGCACGGATGCTGTTTTTCGTTATCCGAGCAAAGGGGCGAGCCAGGTAAGGCACAGTTCCGCCAGCAGGACGCCCCCCACTGCACCGAAGGCCACGGTCAACAGGCCGGACCGCCGATACGAGAGGACCAATGCCACCGCCACGCCGACGGCGGCCGTGGCCCAATGCCCAGTGGCGTAGAAGCAGGCGGGCACCGTCATGACGGTCAGCACGGCATAGGGCACGTAATGCAAGAAAGAAAGGACGAAGCGCTGGCGTATCTGCCGGCGGCACAGGAGCAGGGGCACCGCGCGGATCAGGTAGGTGACGCCGGCCATGGCCAGCAGGTAGAGCCAAAAGTTCTCACGCATGGTCGCGCACCTCCTCCGCACCGGCATCGTATTCCTCGATCGGGGCAAGCCAGGCCATGACGGCGGCGGCCACCACCGTGCAGATGACGGTGGTAAAGCCGGAGGGGACGCCGGACAGGACGGGGATAAAGTGGAAGGCGCAGGAAAGCGCCACAGCCAACAGCACGCACGCGAGCACCGGGCGCTCTACCTGGGCGGCCGGTACGAAAATGGCAATGAACATGCCATAGATCGCCATACCGAGGGCGGCGGTCAGGACCGCGGGCAACACATTCCCCGCGGCGGCCCCCAACAGGGTCCCGCAGGCCCAGCCAAGATAGGGCGGCAGGATCAGACCATAGAGGTAGGCGCGCCCCAGTTTCTCCGGCTGGGACGCAACGACCGCAAAGACCTCGTCCGTATTGACAAAGGCGATGGCGGCGCGGTGCAAGGGGGTCACATCCGGCTCCAATTTCTGTGAAAAGGAAATGGACATCAGGGCATAGCGGCTATTGATGACCAATTGTGTCAATACCATCTCCATCCAGGAGCCGCCCCCTACCAAAATGGGCACACCGGCCAACTGGCCGGCGGAGGTGACGTTCGTCATGGAGATCAGGAGTGCCTCTGGTACGCTCAGGCCGCTTTGCACAGCATAGATACCAAAGGCGAATGCCACGGAGAGATACCCCAGGCAGATCGGCATGCCATCCCGCATGCCGCTGAAAAAAGTATATCGTTTTGTCATCCTCAACGTATTCAGGCGGCGCGTAGCGCCGCATAAAGAGGAAAAGAGCGGGCCGCAGCCCGCTCTTTTCGTGCATGTTTATTCCTGCTCACCGCATCCGCCACAGGAGGTACAATCCCCGTCGCAGGTACAGTCAAAGGTCTCGCCGCATGCCGGGCAAGTGATATTCTCCGGGTCGATACTGTCATCAAAGCAGACAGGCTCCCCACAATGCGGGCACGTGACCTCATAGAAATCTTCGTCCCCGTCATCCTCGTCGCCTTCGTCGTCTTCTTCCTCGTTGTCCCCGTAAACATCGTCTTCCAGCACGGCCAGGTCATCATCCAATTCTTCGATATAATCGCGCAGCTCGGTGCTCTCATCGTCCAGCTGATCGACTTTCTCAGCCATGTCAGCGACCAGGGCAAGCAGTTTCTTTAGCAATTTGCCCTCCGGCTTGCTCTCGTCCAGATCCAGGCCATCGGCCAGGCCGTTCAGATATGCGGCATTTTCAGACAGTGTCATACCCATCCCTCTTTTCCGGCGGATGCCCGCCAAAATTTGTTGGTCACGCGCGGGAGAGATACTCGCCGGTGCGGGTATCGATCTTGATCACGTCGCCCGTGTTGATGAAGATCGGCACACGGATCGTGGCGCCGGTCTCCAGCGTAGCGGCCTTGGTCACGTTGGTGGCGGTATCGCCGCGCACGCCCGGCTCGGTATCGGTGATCTCCAATTCCACAAATGTGGGGGGCTCTACCCCAAAGACATTGCCCTTATAGGAGATGATCTTGCACAGCATCTCTTCTTTTACGAAGCGGAAGTTATCCCCTACCTTATCATGGGCGATCAGGGTCTCTTCCCATGTTTCGGTATCCATGAAGTGATACAGATCCCCATCATCATAAGAATACTGCATCTCTTTTCTTTCTACGTAAGCATTCTCAAACTTTTCCGTAGGGTTGAAGGTACGCTCAGTCACCGCACCGGTGATCACGTTCTTCATCTTCGTGCGGACGAAGGCCGCACCCTTACCCGGCTTCACGTGCTGGAACTCGACCACCTGCATGACCTGGCCATCCAACTCAAACGTTACGCCATTCTTAAAATCTCCTGCAACTACCATGTTACACCCATTTCCCGGCAGACATATGATATAGTGGAAAGAGGGACCCCATTTGTCCGCCGTGCAAATGGCTCTTTCATCCCCACCCGCAGGTGGGCATTACAGACATCTATATTGTACACCAGTCCTTGCGTTTTTTCAAGAGCAAAACGCAAAAAACTTCCCACTTTCCTGAAAAAACGTGTTTTTTTGTTTACAGCGCCGCGCAATAGGCCGCTTTCATGGCGCGTGCATCCTCCGACTGGGTGCCGGCCGACTCGCAGATCACGGTGGGGCACAGGCCGTCCCGCGCCAGCGCCTGGCAGAACAGCTCATGATACGGGCCGTAGAGCGTATCGGCAAAGGTCAGGTGCCGCTTCTCCCCGGCGCCGGTCCATTCTACATGTGAGAAGTGGCAATGCAGGGTGCGTGCCACATGATCCCCCAGTTGTTCTGCGATCCGGGAAAAGAGGCGGGTATAGTCATCTGCCGTCTGGAACACGCCGCCCAGTTCCCGCGCGTTCAGATGTCCCAGGTCCACCACGGGGACCAGGCGCGGATCCATGCGGCAGAGGGACAGCACCTCATCCAGCGTCCCCAGTTGATTCTTCTTCCCCATCGTCTCCAGACCGATACGCACCGGCGTATCCGGCAGATCGGAGAGCAATTTATACAGTGTATCCGCGGACAGGCGCATGCCTTCTGCCCGCTCCATCTTGGCCACGCCGCCCATGTGCACCACGACCGTGTGTGCCCCCAGCCATACAGCGGCCTGCAGGCTCTCCTGTATATAAAGGATGCTTTTACGGCGCTTTTCCGGGTCGGCACTGGCGAGGGAGATAAAATACGGGGCATGCAGGGACATGGCGATATCGGCCCGGCGGGCCTCTTCTCCTATGGCGCGCAGGGTCTGTTCCCCTCCGGCGATGCCGTTGCCGGCCTCATATTCAAAGGCGTCCAGCCCGGTCTCCCGCAACCAGGCGGGTGCCTGGAGCGTGCTCTTCTTCCCGGCGCGGTGGAATTCCTCCCCGTTCCCGCCGGGGCCAAAAAGGGCGCGGGGCCGTGTTTCTATGGTATTCATGATCTCTTCTTATTACTTCCTTTCTTTGGACAGGCGCGCCTGGCGCCGGTCATAGGCGCGGTACAGGGGGCGCTCCAGCCATCGTTTACAACGGGTCAGGGGGTCGCGCTTATCGCGGATGGGGGGCACGGTGATGGCGCGGAGGCCGCGCACGCGGGCGGCCCAGACGTCCGTGAACAGCTGGTCGCCCAGCACGGCCGTTTCCCCCGGTGCGGCGCCCAATGCCTGCATGGCGCGGCGCATGGCGCGGCCAAACGGCTTATGGGCGCGTGGATAGGCGGGCAGGGCCAATGCGGCATTGAACTGCTCTACGCGGTCGGCGTGATTATTGGAGACCAGGGCGAGGCGGATCCCGGCGCTGCGCAGGGCGGCAAACCAGGCGCACAGCGCCTCATCCGGTACGGCCACCTCATACGGGGCCAGGGTATTATCGATATCCAGCAGCAGGGCGCGTATCCCCTGCTCCTGCAAGAAGGCGGGGGTGATGGCCGCATACTGGGGAAAAACATGATCAGGGATCAGGCTCCGGCACACGATGGTGGCTCCTTTCACACGGGATAGTTCTATTTTATCATACTTTGGCGCACTTGACAAGATTTTTTTAAGTTTTTTTGTTTTATCTGCTCTGCGTTGTAAATAGATATGACCCAAAAAGATAGAAAAAAGCAAAAAGATATG
>CAYXDB010000124.1:0-4241 GCA_964463735.1 uncultured Ruminococcus sp.
GATCAGCGCTTGCTGAACTGAGGAGCGCGACGGGCGGCCTTCAAGCCGTACTTCTTTCTCTCCTTCATACGCGGGTCACGGGTCAGGAACCCAGCGGCCTTCAGGGCCGGCTTGTTCTCTGCATCTGCCGCCAGCAGGGCACGTGCCACGCCGTGGCGGATAGCGCCTGCCTGACCGGACAGACCGCCGCCCTTGACATTGGCGACGATATCGAATTTCCCCTGCGTGCCGGTCACGCCGAAGGGCTGATTGACGATCAGATTCAGGGTCTCCAGACCAAAGTACTCATCAATGCTCTTGCCATTGATGGTGATAGCGCCGGTGCCGGGATACAGACGCACGCGGGCAATAGACTTCTTTCTTCTGCCGGTGCCGTAGAAATACGGCTTTGCACTCGTATACATGTTCTCTCTCCCTCCCTATCAGTCTGTCACGATCGGCTTCTGTGCCGCATAATCGTGATCCGGTGCACCTGCGAACACGCGCAGACGGGTGATGGACTTATCCCCGATGGAATTGTGCGGCAACATGCCCTTCACAGCCAGCTGCATAGCCAATTCCGGCTTGGTCGCCATCAAGGTCTTGTAGTTCACCGACTTCAGACCGCCGATGTAACCGGAATGACGGTAGTAGTGCTTCTGCTCCAGCTTTCTGCCGGTCAGCACAGCCTTCTCCGCATTGATGATGATAACGTACTCGCCGCAATCCACATGCGGGGTGTAATCCGGACGAATCTTACCGTTCAGGATCATGGCGGCCTTTACGGCCGTTCTGCCAAGGGGCTTGCCAGCCGCATCGATAATGAACCATCTGCGGTCGATGACCGGATGCTCACTGTCGCTGGACTTAACTCTTGCCATATACGTGGACATTGTGTAATCCTCCATTAAATTTCAGAGATGCGGATGGGTCACGCCGCACCCCCATTTTTCGAACGGTGATATTCTACCATATTCCCCCCGCCTTGTCAAGGGGGTTTTGCAAACTTTTTTCGTTTTTTTCATTTATCCGCAACGCATCTCCCGTTTTCTCGTTTTTCCTCCCGTTTGCTCGTGTTTCCTCGCCCACCGGTTCTGAATTTTTTTGTACAGGAAAGGGGGCAGGTCTCCCTGCCCCCTCGGATATTTGCAAAATATGGCTTACGCGCGGCCCACAGAACCGAAGAGCTCCATCTTCTCACGCACGGTGGCGCGGATGGCCTCAACGCCCGGTGCCAGCAGTTTTCTCGGGTCAAAGCCCTTGCCGCTCAGATCCTTGCCAGCCTCGATATACTGGCGGGTAGCCGCGGCGAAGGCCAACTGGCACTCTGTATTGACATTGATCTTGGACACGCCCAGTTCGATGGCGCGGCGGATCATGTCTGCGGGGATGCCGGTACCGCCGTGCAGCACGAGCGGCATCTTGCCCACCTTCTCAGATACGGCGGCCAGCGTCTCAAAGGACAGGCCCGCCCAGTTCTCCGGGTACTTGCCATGGATATTGCCGATGCCGGCGGCCAGCATGGTCACGCCCAGATCGGCGATCATCTTGCACTCATCCGGGTCTGCGCACTCGCCCATGCCTACTACACCGTCTTCTTCCCCGCCGATGGCGCCGACCTCTGCCTCCAGAGACAGGCCCTTCTCTTCTGCGATGGCGACCAGCTCTTTGGTCTTTTCGATGTTCTCGGCGATCGGGTAATGCGAACCATCAAACATGATGGACGAGAAACCGGCGGCGATGCAGGCCTTGGCGCCCTCATAGCTGCCGTGATCCAGGTGCAGTGCCACCGGCACGGTGATGCCCAGTTCCTCTACCATATTGCTGACCATGGCGGCCACGGTCTTGAAGCCGCACATGTACTTCCCAGCGCCTTCCGACACGCCCAGGATGACCGGGGACTTCAGTTCCTCGGCCGTCAGCAGGATAGCCTTGGTCCACTCCAGGTTATTGATGTTGAACTGACCGACCGCATAGTGGCCGGCCTTTGCCTTTTCCAGCATTTCTTTTGCAGATACCAGCATTTTTGTTCCCTCCGTTTTTATACTTCTTTTACCGCACTCTATTATATACCATTCCTTTGCAAATTGCAAGTCATAGCGAAAAAAATTACCGCGGCGGCCATATTTTTCTTTTTGGGGCTTTACAAATCCCTCCCTCCCTGTTATAATACAGGTGTGCCTGACGGCACAGTATGAATGAAGATAGTATGGAGGAAACGATATGTACCGCCCCGAACATCCCAACCCGCAAAGCAAGCGTTCTACCTGGCAGAACCTGAACGGGACCTGGGAATTTGATCTTGACCTTGGCCGTTCCGGCCGCGACCGGCGCCTGTATGAAGGCAAGGAGCCACTTACCCGCACGATCGAGGTCCCCTTCTGCCCGGAGTCTCCCCTTTCCGGCATCGCCTACCGTGATTTTATGGCGGCTGTCTGGTACCGCCGCACCTTCTCCCTCACGCAGGAGCAACTGAACGGGACGGTCCTGTTGCACTTCGGCGCAGTGGACCACCACGCCTATATATATATCAATGGTAAAAAAGCCGGTGAGCATGTGGGCGGTTACGTTTCCTTTGCCATCGATATCACCGCCTATGCCACGGCGGGCGAGAACGTCCTAATGGTGTGCGCGGAAGACGACACCCGCGACCCCATGATCCCCTGCGGCAAGCAAGCCAAGGTCTATCCCTCCACGGGCTGTGACTATACCCGCACGACCGGCATCTGGCAGACGGTGTGGCTGGAATTCATGCCCCGCACGCACATCGCCTCCTTCCGTCTGTATCCGGACGCGGAGAACGCCTGTCTGCGCATCGATGCGCAGGTCACGGGCGCCGGTCGCTTCTGCGCCAGTGCCTCCTTTGCCGGCAAGCCCATGGGGGGTGCCGCCTGCGCCTGTGAGGCGGGCTATGTTTCCCTGACGGTACCGCTGTCTGAGCGCCATCTGTGGGAGGTGGGCAAAGGCGGCCTGTACGACCTGACCCTTTCCTTAGGGGAGGACACGGTACAGAGCTACTTCGGCCTCCGTTCTCTGCACTATACCGATAAAAAGTGCTTTATCAACGGGCGCTCTGTCTTCCAGCGTCTGGTGCTGGACCAGGGCTTCTATCCGGACGGCATCTACACGGCCCCCACGGAGGAGGCGCTGATCGAGGACATCCGCCTCTCCATGGCGGTGGGCTTTAACGGGGCGCGCCTGCATGAAAAGATCTTTGAACCGCTGTTTTTGTACCATGCGGACCGCCTGGGCTACATCGTTTGGGGGGAATACCCCAACTGGGGCCTGGACCACGAGCATCCGCATGCCATCCATGCCATCCTGCCGGAATGGCTGGAAGAGGTGGAGCGCGACTTCAATCATCCGTCCATCGTGGGCTGGTGCCCCTTCAATGAAACGTGGGGCCACCCGGACTTTGCCCTGATGAAGACGGTCTATCTGGCGACCAAGGCCGCCGACCCGACCCGCCCCTGCATCGACACGAGCGGCAACTATCACACGGCCCTGACCGACATCTACGATACGCACGATTACGACCAGAACCCGGAGACGTTTTCTGAGCACTACCGCGCCCTGGAGGAGACCGGCGTCCTGTATGACCCTGTCAATGAAGGGAAGGCGACCTGGACGTCCGGGAAGGCGGAAGCCCTGTACAACGGGAAGGTGCCGGTGTTCATCAGCGAATACGGCGGCATCCGCTGGTCGGAGGACCCGTCCGGCTGGGGATATGGGAACGCGCCCAAGACCGAAGAGGAATTCAAGGCACGGTTCAAGGGGCTGACCGATGTCCTGCTGGACAACCGCTGCATCTTCGGCCTGTGCTATACCCAGCTCTATGATATCGAGCAGGAGCAGAACGGCCTGTACTACTACGACCGCCGGCCCAAATTCGACGATATGGAATTCTTCCACACGGTGCTCTCCCGCACGGCGGAGATCGAGAAATAAGATATGCAGATAGAATTTCTGGGCACGAGCCACGGCGTGCCGCACAAAACGCGCTATTGCAGTGCCGTCTTACTGACCGTGGGCGAGCGGCGCTACCTCTTTGATGCCGGGGCGCCGGTCGTGGATCTCTTTCTGCGGCGCGAATATCCCCTGACCTCACTGCACGGCATCTTCATCACCCACATGCACGGCGACCACCTGGCCGGGCTATTGCCCCTTGTGGATCTGTGCAATTGGTATTTCCGCGACACGGCCTACCCCATCTATCTACCGGAGGAGGCAGGCCCCGCCCTGCTGGCGGAATATGTCCGGGC
>CAYXDB010000125.1:0-4175 GCA_964463735.1 uncultured Ruminococcus sp.
CCCTGACCCCCACCATGGTGGAGGAACTGATCCAAGGGAAGCAATATGCTGCCCTGCGCAATTTGCTACTGGCCATGAACCCGGCCGATATTGCGGAACTATTTGACCATATCGCCGAGGAGATATTCCCTGTCCTGTACCGGATCCTGCCCAAGGAACTGGCGGCAGAGGTATTTGTGGAAATGGCCCCCGACATCCAGCGTGTACTGATCGAGGCATTCAATGATTATGAATTGAAACAGGTCCTCAACGAACTGTACCTGGATGATGCCGTTGACCTGATCGAAGAGATGCCGGCCAACGTGGTCAGCCGTATATTGCGCAATTCCCCGCCGGAAGCGCGCAAAACGATCAATGAATTGCTCAACTATCCGGAAGACAGCGCCGGCAGCCTGATGACCACCGAGTACGTCAATCTGAAGCCGGATATGACTGTGGACGATGCCTTTGCCCTGATCCGCCGCGTGGCGATCGACAAAGAGACCATCTACACCTGCTATGTCACGCAGAACCGCAAATTGATCGGCCTGGTGACGGCCAAGACATTGATGATCTCCCCACGTGAGGCACATCTGTGCGATATCATGGAGAAAAACGTCATTTCGGTATCCACCGTTACAGACAAAGAAGAGGTGGCGCACGTATTCAGCAAATACGGTTTCCTTGCCCTGCCGGTGGTCGATGCGGAGGAACGCATGGTGGGCATCATCACGGTGGACGACGCCATTGACGTCATCCATGATGTCGCAGAAGAAGACTTTGCCGTGATGGCCGCCATCACCCCGCCCGAGACCACCTACCTGAAAACATCGACCTGGTCACTGTATCTGGCACGTATCCCCTGGCTGATGCTGTTGATGATCTCTGCCACCTTTACCGGCATGATCATTTCCGGATTTGAAACGGCGCTCAGCGCCTGCGTGGCACTGACCGCCTTTATCCCCATGCTGATGGATACCGGCGGGAATTCCGGTAGTCAAGCATCGGTCACCGTCATCCGCGGTCTGTCACTGGGGGAGATCCATTTTTCCGACACCTGGCGCGTGGTATGGAAGGAATTGCGTGTTTCCATCCTATGCGGCCTCTCTCTGGGGATCGCCGCCTACGCCAAGATCTATCTGGTCGATTACCTGTTGCTCCACACCCTGGAGCCATCAGAATTATCCACCGTCCCGCTGATCGTCTGCCTGACGCTATGCATCACCGTCTTTGTGGCAAAACTCATTGGCTGCACACTACCCATTTTAGCCAAGCGCCTGGGCTTTGACCCCGCTGTCATGGCCTCCCCCTTCATTACAACGATCGTGGACGCCATCTCCCTGATGATCTACTTTGCCATCGCCCTGCAGATCATCCCCGGTCTGCAATGAGCATGATCCTAAATGATAAAGCGCCCCCGGCAGTTACGATACTGCCGGGGGCGCTTTGTCTATTACGATTCTGCAAAGGCATCACTGTTCCACTGTTCTAGGGCGCCCTTCAGAGAGGACATGTTAAACTTGCCATCCTTGGAAGAATTGGAGACCAGGGTCTGATAATAATCCGATGCAACGATCTCACGCGTGATAGAAGCCACATAAGCCTCAAATTCGCTCACCGTCTCACACGCATAGAGCCGTGCGAAATACGCCTCCGACAATTCCTGCATGGCCTGCATGGCGGCCGCATCCACTTCACCTAAATAAGCGGCGGAACCGCACACCTTAGACAGCATGGAACGCTGATTTTGCAGGATCCCGGCTGTCCACACGCCCAGGTCACGCTGGATCGTTTCTGTACTGTGCTCTTCGATGTAATTCTCCCGTACCGTGGCCCACTGTTCCACGCCGGACATCGTATCATCCATATACGCCATCCAGACGTTCCCGGTATAGTTGATATTCATCTGATACTGGGCACCAGCCGCCAAGCGGTGCACCACGCCATCCTCTACCTCATAGTGTACGCCCTCCACGCCATATTGCAGGATATTCCGTAACTCGCTCTGGCAGGTAAGCGCATTGATGATCTCCATCGAGCGAGAGAGGTCCACGGTGTAGTTGGTCACGGCAAACATACCGTTGAAGATATCCTCATCTTCCAGACGGGGGTACCCCAGGATCGATACATAATACTTGCCGGAGCGCACATGCTCCTCGTAGGAGGCATAATCCCCTTCTACGATGGCCACGCCGAATTCCGTCTGACCCTCTTTCAGGAAATAATCATTTTCTTTGCAATAGAACAGTTCCTTCATGTAGGACTGGAAGTTGCTGTCGGCAAAAACATTGGAGACGTTCGTGCCGGGGGCTGCCAGTTCAGTAGGGCTGATATACATGGTAGCCAGCGTGGACTGTGTACCAGACTGGGCAGACCAGTATTTGGCCAGCGGGTAGCCGGTCACCATACCGGCCATGGGGGCTACTGTACCTTTATAATTTTCATCGGCTGCCAGCTGATCGATAAATTTAGCGACCGTGGTGCCATAGCCAAATTCCGTAAAATCCTCTGCCGTGTAGCTGTAAGCCGGGCTGCTGGCGATCTCACGATTGACCAACATGTAGGTAAACTGCCCAATCAGTTTGTTGTTCGGGACGGCGTACCAGGAGCCGTCGATCTTGGAATTCTGCAGCACGTCCTGATACACATATTTTTGGATGCTCCGGTAGTCATCATTGATGCTGGAATCCAGCGAGGTCAAATATCCGGCCGTCACGTAACGCTCCAGCATAGAGCGGCTCATGATCAGGACGATGTCCATCTGCCCTTCTTTCACATCCGGATAACGTACATACGTCATGCCCAGATCATCCTGGTAGGTGGAACTCTCTGTCTTCCCACTGGTGCTGTTATTCTTGTTGTCGCCATCCTTATTCTTTTTGGCGGCGGCCAAATAACTATCCAGTGTAGATTCATACTCATCTTCCGTACAGAAGACGAATTTCACATGGGTCGTATAGTCCTTTTCGCACACGGCGTTAAAAGCACTTTCCATTTTTGCCTGCTCTTCGGCCGTGGTCGCCTCATCGGTCACGATCCAAAAGGTAAGTGTCTTTGCTTCCCGCGTGGTCTCGCTGACGTCCAGATCCAGGTCATCATCCGAAGAAGAGCACCCAAAAAGAGACAGCGGCAACACCATTGCAAGGCAAAGCAACAGGCATACGATCTTTTTCTTCATTTTGATCCTCCTAAGGCACAGTCGCAGCCGCATAGACGGCCACAATATTACCATTATATTGTACACGATAGTGCGCAAAAAGTCAAGGACATTCCGCGTGTAAAATATGAATTTTTATCTATTCTAGCGCACGCGCTATGTCCCTGCGGTCCGCGCTATGGCAGATTGCACAAAATTGACATAGGGCAATTGTGCATTGTGCCGATCACTCCAGATAATCCCGCAACAGTTTGGAGCGGCTGGGGTGGCGCAGTTTGCGCAGGGCCTTCGCCTCGATCTGGCGAATACGTTCCCGCGTGATATCGAACTCCTTGCCTACTTCCTCCAGTGTGCGGGGGCGCCCATCCTCCAACCCGAAGCGCAGGCGCAGGACCTGCTCTTCACGCGGGGTCAGTGTGCGCAGAACGGCGGCCAACTGCTCCTGAAGCAAGGAATGGGAGGCGGTGTCTGCCGGAGCGGGAGAATCGTTATCCTCCACGAAATCCCCCAGGTGGCTGTCCTCCTCTTCCCCGATCGGCGTTTCTAAGGACACAGGGTCCTGGGCGATCTTCATGATCTCACGCACTTTCTCGGCCGACATACCGATCCGCGCCGCGATCTCCTCCGACGTAGGTTCGCGCCCCAATTCCTGCAACAATTGCCGCGCCGTGCGCGAGACCTTATGAATGGTCTCGACCATATGGACAGGAATACGGATCGTGCGTGCCTGATCGGCAATGGCGCGGGTGATCGCCTGGCGGATCCACCAGGTCGCATAGGTGGAGAACTTATATCCCTTCCGGTAATCAAATTTTTCCACGGCTTTCATCAGGCCGAGGTTCCCTTCCTGGATCAGATCCAGCAGGTACATCCCCTTTCCCACATGCCGCTTGGCAATGCTCACGACCAGACGCAGATTGGCCTCGACCAGTTCATTCTTTGCCGTCTGATCCCCCAGCGAGATCCGCTCTGCCAACAGCATCTCACGCTCGCTATCCAGCAGCGGTATCTGGCCGATCTCCTTGAGGTACATACGCAC
>CAYXDB010000126.1:0-4156 GCA_964463735.1 uncultured Ruminococcus sp.
TTCTGTACATTGCCGGGAGATACAATGCGGCAGTGGGGCAGGCGGCGCCGCCTGCTTTTTGCGCCGTCTGGCGCAAGAGAGAAGAAACCATCGCATAAGAGCGCAAAAGGAGATAGATATGGATCATCGTGACCCACGTTGGGAGGAATATGCAGACCTCGTCGTGCGCATGGGGGTAAATATCTGCGAGGGGCAGACGCTGGTCATCCGTTGCCCGGTGGAGTGTGCCTTTTTTGCACGCCTGTGCGCGGCGGCCGCCTATCGGATCGGTTGCCGCGAGGTCGTGATGCAGTGGCAGGACGATGCCCTGAGCCGGATGCGGTATCTGTACGCGGATACCACCGTCTTTGATGCGGTACCGCGCTGGGAACAGCAGATGCTCAACGGCTATGCCGAAGAGGGGGCGGCGTATCTGGCCATCTCGGCGACCGACCCCATGAACCTGAGCGACATCGATCCGGACCGCCTGCAACGGTCGCGCGCGGCGCTCGGGCGCGATCTGCGCCCCTCCCGCGAACTGCGCATGAACAATACCATTCCCTGGTGCATTGCGTCGGTACCCATCCCGTCCTGGGCGCACCGCGTCTTCCCGGATAAGGACGAGGCGGATGCCATGGACGCCCTGTGGGATGCCATTGCCGCTGCGGTCCGCGTGCAGGGGGACGGCGGCGCCGTCGCCCGCTGGGAGGCGCATCTGAAACAGTTGCAGGAGCGCATCGAACGGCTCAATGCCTGCAATTTTGTCTCCCTGCATTATAAAAATGCGCTGGGGACCGACTTCACCGTCGATCTCCCGCCGGAGCACGTCTTCCAGGGCGGCGCGGACCTTACCCGGCAGGGGCGCCCTTTTGTGGCCTCGTCGTGCGCATGGGGGTAAATATCTGCGAGGGGCAGACGCTGGTCATCCGTTGCCCGGTGGAGTGTGCCTTTTTTGCACGCCTGTGCGCGGCGGCCGCCTATCGGATCGGTTGCCGCGAGGTCGTGATGCAGTGGCAGGACGATGCCCTGAGCCGGATGCGGTATCTGTACGCGGATACCACCGTCTTTGATGCGGTACCGCGCTGGGAACAGCAGATGCTCAACGGCTATGCCGAAGAGGGGGCGGCGTATCTGGCCATCTCGGCGACCGACCCCATGAACCTGAGCGACATCGATCCGGACCGCCTGCAACGGTCGCGCGCGGCGCTCGGGCGCGATCTGCGCCCCTCCCGCGAACTGCGCATGAACAATACCATTCCCTGGTGCATTGCGTCGGTACCCATCCCGTCCTGGGCGCACCGCGTCTTCCCGGATAAGGACGAGGCGGATGCCATGGACGCCCTGTGGGATGCCATTGCCGCTGCGGTCCGCGTGCAGGGGGACGGCGGCGCCGTCGCCCGCTGGGAGGCGCATCTGAAACAGTTGCAGGAGCGCATCGAACGGCTCAATGCCTGCAATTTTGTCTCCCTGCATTATAAAAATGCGCTGGGGACCGACTTCACCGTCGATCTCCCGCCGGAGCACGTCTTCCAGGGCGGCGCGGACCTTACCCGGCAGGGGCGCCCTTTTGTGGCCAATATGCCCACAGAAGAGATCTTCACCGCGCCACTGCGGGAGAGCGGGCGCGGTGTCCTCTGCGCCTCCCGCCCCCTGGTGTATCAGGGGAACGTCATCCGGGATATCCGCTTCGTGGTGGAGCGGGGCCGCATCGTAGAAGCCTATGCCTCCACCGGGCAACAGATACTGGAGCAGGCATTGCAGGTGGACGAGGGCGCCTCTTACCTGGGTGAGTTGGCACTGGTGCCCTGCAGTAGTCCGCTCTATCAGCAGGGCATCCTTTTCTACCATACGCTCTTTGATGAGAACGCCGCCTGCCACATCGCCTTTGGCCAGGCCTATCCCTGCCTGCTGAATGGGGAGCGGATGAGCGCGGAAGAACTGTATGCCCATGGATTGAATCGTTCTGCAACGCACGTGGATGTCATGATCGGCACGGCGGATATGCAGATCACCGGCACCCTGGCGGACGGGCGCCAGATCCCTGTATTCGCGCAGGGTGATCTTGTTGTGTGAGGTGTGATATGAAGATCGTTGTATTGGATGCGGCGTCTTTGGGGGAGGATCTGTCCCTTTCCCCGCTGGCGGCGCTGGGAGAGCTGGTCGTGTATCCCCACACGGCCCCGGAGGAACTGGTGGCACGCGTGGCAGAGGCCGATGTGCTGGTGCAGAACAAGGTGCGTATCACCCGGCAGGCCATTGCCGCGGCGCCCCATCTGCGCCTGATCTGCGAGGCGGCCACCGGGTATGATAATATCGATGTGGAGGCGGCGCGGGAATACGGCGTGGCTGTTGCACGCGTCCCGGGGTATTCCACCCCCGCCGTGGTGCAGGTCACGCTGGCCATGGTCCTGTCGCTTGCCACTCATCTGCCGGCCTATGACTGGCATGTGCAGAGCGGCGCCTATGTAGCAGAGGGGCGCCCCAATTGCCTTATTCCCGTGTATCATGAACTGGCCGGGGCCACCTGGGGCGTGGTCGGCTATGGGGATATCGGGCGCGGGGTGGCCGATGTGGCACGCGCCCTTGGTTGCCATGTGATCTATCATCGGCGGCAGGAGGATGCCAGCCCGGCACAGGTCTCTTTGGCGGAATTGTGCCAGCGGGCGGATATCATCACGCTCCACGTGCCCTTGACAGAGCAGACCCGCCATATGATCGGGGAAGAACAGCTGCGCCAGATGAAGCCCGGGGCGATCCTTGTCAACGTGGCGCGTGGCGCCGTAGTAGATGAAGAAGCCGTGGCGCGTGCCGTGTGTGAGGGGCGCCTTGGCGCCTTTGGCTGTGATGTGTACAGTAGTGAGCCGTTTGCCCCCGGGCATCCCTATACCGCCCTCTACGGCCGGGAAAATGTGTGCCTGACGCCGCATATGGCCTGGGGCTCTTATGAGGCGCGGGTGCGTTGCCTTGCTACGATCGTCAGCAATATGCAGGCCTATTTCCGGGGGGAGAGACAGAACCGCGTGGACTGATCTTCCTCCTGCGTGGCCAGCCATTCCAACAGGCGAAAGCGGATCTCATAGTCCCCGCTCTCGCTGACCAGCCGCCAGGCCGCCGGAGATACGCCCTCCGGCACCTGTTCCGGCAGGGCAGGGGAGACCACCTCGCCACTGGCGGCCCCCACGCACAGGGGCGGGAAGAGCACGCACCACCAGTTCTGCCCCGCCCCCTCCCCGATCACGATGAGCAGGGAGTGATAGCGCCCGGCCGGGAAGGTCAGGGGGCCGTAGGTGCGGGTGGGGTATACCTCGTCGGAGAAAGTGACTTGCAGGGCGGCGGTGGAGCCGTGTGCCTCCAGCACGGCACGCGCCGTTGCCTCTATGGCCGGCAATGCGTTCTGCACGTGCGCGGCGGCGTCTGCGGTGCTCTCACCGCGCAAAAGGGCGCTGTGCTCTTCCAGGATCGCATCGCGCACGGCAAGTTTCAATGCCTGGTCCTCCGCGGTGTCCGAGGCGGCCAGGATGTGCAGGCGTATCACGTCTTCGTAGATCTGTGCCTCCCCTTCCAGTGGCAGTGCGCCAAGGAGCAGGAAGACGCACAGAAGGCTGATGGTGTATAGCAGTACCTGTTTCATATCGTTTTTATGTACCCCAGGGGGGCATTCCTTTCTTGCTTTGTGGCAGGAGTATTCCCCGTGGTGCGGTGCGCTATACAGGCAAAAAAATATTTTGCAAAGGATATAGAGAGAGGAGCCGCTATGCTCACATTAGGCAATGACTGGGATGCCCTGCTGGCACCGGAGATCAAAAAAGAATATTATCAGCGCCTGCGCGATTTTTTGAAAGAGGAATACGCGCACCGGCGCATCTACCCGGATATGTACCATATCTTCAGCGCCCTGCAGGTCACCTCCTGCGCCGGGACCCGCGCCGTCATCCTGGGGCAGGACCCCTACCATGGCCCGGGGCAGGCGCACGGTCTGTGCTTTTCGGTCATGCCCGGTGTGCCACAGCCGCCCTCCTTGCAGAATATCTTTAAGGAACTGCAAAGTGACCTGGGCTATGCGCCCCCCTCCCATGGCTGCCTGATCGAATGGGCGGCGCAGGGGGTGCTGTTGCTCAATACCACCTTGACCGTGCGGGATGGGCAGGCCAACAGCCACCGCGGGCAGGGGTGGGAG
>CAYXDB010000127.1:0-4117 GCA_964463735.1 uncultured Ruminococcus sp.
GGCCCATACTGCGCCACAGGGGGGCATCCTGCGCCACAAAGACACAGCACCGGTTGGTCACGTAGGCGAACAGGACCGACAGCACCCAGGAAAAGCCGTTAGCGACCAGTTCCTGCCAGGCAAAGCAATAATACCCCAGGTAGAAACTGCCCCAACTGACAGCGGTGGTCAGGACGCCAAAGAACAGGTACAGCAATACCTCCCGATGCCTGGCAAAAAAAGGGGCCAGCGGGCGCAGCGGTGGGAGGGCGAACAACCGATCAAACAGATCGCGCGGGCGTGGTTCCGCCATGGCTATCTCCTTTCTTGCATAGGCCGGCCCGTGTGCTCACGGGGCGGTGGGGGGCTGGTGCCCCTTGCGGGGTGCGCGCAGTTTCCGGATATGGGCAAACGTGGTCTTCTCCCCCACATCGGCCAGCATGCGCAACCATTCTTCCAGCAGGTCGGCCGTCTCCTCATGCATCTTGGCGCGGGCGTTCCCCCGTAGAAAATAGGCAAGAGGATGCGCATCGGTATACGCCTTTCCCTGATAGATCTTGCTGGCCGCCACGCGATCGCAGAACATCTCTTTGACGAAGCGCAGGGGCATGGGGACCGGCTCATACCGATGGGTGGCAGGGTTCAGATCGTTCCAATATTCAAAATGATGGCGGTTGCGCCCCTTATGGTGCATCCAGGCCGCCGAATAGCCAAACAGTTCCCGCTCCCGCTCATTGGGAGAGCGGGTGCCCTGGTAATACCGTGCGCCGGGAATGAACTCGACAAGGGAATATTTGGAAAGGTCATGGAACAGCCCCTGCCATCCAATGCCCGCCTTGAAGCAATGGCGGATGACGGCGTGGCGGTGGCGTGTGATCGTGCAGAAATGCCGGATGGGATGTGCCATACAAATTCCTTTCCCAGGGGCATCCCCCTGTTTTGGTATCTTAACGCCGTCAGGCGGGGTCGTCTACCAGCGTGACCTTTTTCATGATCTGGGGCACGCGGGGGCGATCCTGCCGATCGGTAACGGCGGCGGCGATCTCATCTACCGTCTCCATCCCCTCTACCACATGGCCAAAGGCGGCATAGGCGCCGTCCAGATGCGGGGCGTCCGCATGCATGATAAAGAACTGGGAGGAAGCGGAATCCTTGTCATAGGCGCGCGCCATAGAGATGACGCCCCGCGTGTGGCGCAGGGGGTTGGGGACGCCGTTCTGAGCGAATTCGCCCTTGATCTGCTCTTCCGCACCGCCCATGCCGTTGCCCAGCGGGTCACCCCCCTGGATCATAAAGCCGGGGATGATACGGTGGAAGGTCAGGCCGTCATAAAAGCCGCGCTGTACCAATTTTTCAAAATTCGCTACGGTCAGGGGGGCGGCGGCCCGATCCAGCACCAGTTTGATCTGTTTTCCGTTTTCCATTTCAATAATGATCATGTTATCTACCTCTTTTCATTTTTTGTCATGTTTTTTGCCCTGCCCGGATATAGTGTAAAGAAAGGGGGTGGGCAGGATCATGGATAGCAAATGGTGGCGCGCGGCCTGCGTGACCATCGTGGTGGCAGGGGGAGGATGGCTGTGCGCCCACTGGGGCGGGGCGATCTTCTACACCCTGCTGCCCTTTGTGTTAGCCTGGCTCCCCGCCTATGGCATGCAGGCACCGGCGCGGTACCTGCACCGGCATCTGCACCTCCCCCTGGGGCTGTGCCGTGTGGTACTGGTCTACGCTTCGCTCTCCGCTGTGTTTGCCCTGCTGTTCTTTGGCATACAAAAGACCGCCGCCGAACTGTTGAGCGCGGCCGACCGGCTGTTGCAGGAACAGGGGGAGACCTATTGGCGCGACCTGTGGGAGCAACTGCCCGGCTTTATGCGTGCCGCCCCCGGTGGAGAGCGCGTGTGGCAGGAGACCTGCCAGGCGCTGTGCGCCAAGGCGGGAGAGGCGGCCGTGGCTCTCTCCGGGCGGTTGTGCACGGCCCTGCCCCTATGGGGGCTGTTCCTGCTGGTCAGTCTGGTGGCGGCCTATTATTTTGCGGCGGATCTGGACACCGTCCACCAGGCGATCTCCCACTACTTACCACCGGCGGCCACGGTATGGCTGCGCCGCCTGACCGCGGGTGCCATCCGCACGGCACTGGGATATCTGCGCACGTATCTGCTCCTGCTGGGGATGACCTTTCTTCTCCTGTTGGCCGGTCTCCTGATCCTGAAGATACGCTATGCCGTCCTGCTGGCGCTGGTGATCGCCCTGCTGGATCTGTTGCCCGTCATCGGCACGGGGACCCTGCTCCTGCCCCTGTCCGTACTGTTTTTTGCACAGGGGGATGCCTGGCGGGGCTGTTCCTGCTGGTCAGTCTGGTGGCGGCCTATTATTTTGCGGCGGATCTGGACACCGTCCACCAGGCGATCTCCCACTACTTACCACCGGCGGCCACGGTATGGCTGCGCCGCCTGACCGCGGGTGCCATCCGCACGGCACTGGGATATCTGCGCACGTATCTGCTCCTGCTGGGGATGACCTTTCTTCTCCTGTTGGCCGGTCTCCTGATCCTGAAGATACGCTATGCCGTCCTGCTGGCGCTGGTGATCGCCCTGCTGGATCTGTTGCCCGTCATCGGCACGGGGACCCTGCTCCTGCCCCTGTCCGTACTGTTTTTTGCACAGGGGGATGCCTGGCGGGGCGTGGGCCTTTTACTGCTCTATGCCATCGTCCTGCTGGTGCGGCAATTTGCCGAGCCGCGCCTGATCGGGCAGCACCTGGGCATCCATCCGCTCCTATCCCTGCTCAGCATGTACGCCGGGATGCAATGGGGCGGCATGGCGGGCATGCTACTGCTACCCGCCGCGCTCCTGACAGCTAAAGCGGTCTGGCAGACCGCCTCAAAGACTGGAGAGCCAGGTCAGGGAGAGGGAGAACCAGGTGGCCACCGCCGGCAGGATCATCCCGGGGCGCCCCCCCTCTGACTCTGCCGTGGCCAGCCCCGCCCCATGGGGGCCATGCGCATAGACATGCAATTCAAACGGGATATGATGGGCGGCCAACGCCTCGGCCATCAAAAGCGAGTTCTGCACCGGGACGCAACTGTCATCCGACGTATGAAAGAGGAAGGCCGGGCAGGTATGCGCATCGACATTCTTTTCATTAGAATACAGCGCCAGTTCCTCCGGGCTGGGGTCGGCCCTTCCCAATAGGTGGCAGAAGGAACCGGCATGGCGGTATTCCCCGCCGGTCACGACCGGATAGGAAAGGAGCACGCCGGTGGGGCGGCATTCCTCCACCGGGCACGGCAGGGGCGCTAACAGGTCGGTGCGGTGCCACAGGGTCGCGAGTGCCCCGCACAGATGGGCGCCGGCAGAAAACCCGATGGCGAAGACGCGCCCCGCATCGGTATTCTCGTCAGTTGCGCGGGCGCGGATGCGATGCATCGCCCAGGCCGCCTCCCGCAGGGGGCGGGGGAAGCAGGCATTCTCCCGGATGCCGTAGCGCAGAACGTAGGCATTGTAACCGGCGGCTACATAAGACAGGGCGACCGGCTCCGCCTCCCCATCGTACCAGGACTCATATCCGCCGCCCGGCAGGACCAATATGGCCGGGCGCGGGGGATGCGGGCAGTTTTGCGAGATCTCGTGCACATAGGACGTGAGCGTCGTGCCGGGGAAAGCGGCATCCAGCAGTTCTGTGTTCGTTTGCATAAAGCGCCTCCTGTAAAAAGGCCCGCCCCCCGGCGCAAGACCGGCAAAGGGGCGGGCGCCTTGCTATTTTTTCTAAAAAAGCAAAAACTCCGTCTGCGACCGAGATCACAGATGGAGTTGCATCTTAACCCTGCTTCTTCGTGGTACGCAGACAACGGGCACAGACGTACAGCGTCTGGGGCTTGCCGTCTACTGTTGCCTTCACGCGGCGGATATTCGGCTTCCACGCCCGGTTGGTCTTACGGTTGGAATGGGATACGTTATGACCGAACACAACGCCCTTACCGCACAGTTCGCATTTTGCCATGGGTTACACCTCCTGTTTGTCACACTAACAAGTGCCATCCGCCTGGGCGGATCTAAATTATCATAGATTGACAAATTGTATTATAGCACAAGCCCTTTCAAAATGCAATAGTTTTTTAAAATTATTTTTTCCCTTGACT
>CAYXDB010000128.1:0-4042 GCA_964463735.1 uncultured Ruminococcus sp.
GAAGTGCTCCGGCGCCCCCAATTTGGTGGGGTCATCCGAGAAAGAATACTGCGTTTTGGCAATGCACACGGGCAGACCGTCAAAGCCCAGTTCCTTCAGCGTATCGATCTGCTTCTGCGCCGCCGGCAAAATGGAGATCCCGTCCCCACCGTACACGCGGCGCACCACGGCCTCGATCTTCTCTTCCAGGCTGGCCTCCAGCGGATAGGAATAGGAGAAGTGCGGCGTCTCTTCCTCACACAGGCGCACGACCTCACGCGCCAGGTCTTCCCCGCCGCGGCCGCCCTCGGCCCATACGGTGGACAGCACGGTATTCACGCCCAGCTCGCGGCACCGGCGTATGATGAGATCGATCTCTGCATCTGTATCAGTGGGGAAACGGTTGACGGCCACCACAGAGGGCAGGCCATACACCTGCTTGATATTCGAGACATGGCGCAACAGGTTGGGCAATCCGCGCTCCAGGGCGCCAAGATCCTCTACCCCCAGTTCATTCTTCGCCAATCCGCCATGCATCTTCAGGGCGCGCACCGTGGCGACCACGACCACAGCAGAGGGGGTCAGGCCGGCCATGCGGCACTTGATATCCAAAAACTTCTCTGCCCCCAGGTCGGCGCCGAAACCGGCTTCTGTAACGGCATAATCCCCCAGTTTCATCGCCATGCGGGTCGCGATCACGGAATTGCAACCGTGGGCGATATTGGCGAACGGGCCGCCGTGCACCAGCGCGGGCGTCCCCTCCAGCGTTTGCACCAGATTGGGGTTCAGGGCGTCTTTGAGCAGTGCCGTCATGGCACCGGCCGCCTTCAGATCCCCGGCGGTGACCGGCGCCCCGCTGTAGGTATAACCAATGATCATGCGGGACAGGCGCTCCTTCAGGTCGGAGAGCGAAGTAGCCAGGCAGAAGACCGCCATAACTTCCGTCGCCACGGTGATATCATAGCCGTCCTCGCGCGGGATACCGTTGACACGGCTCCCGAGACCGTCCACGACGGAACGCAATTGCCGGTCGTTCATATCCACGCAACGGCGCCAGGTGATACGGCGCGGGTCGATCTGCAGGGCGTTCCCCTGGTAGATATGGTTATCGATCATGGCGGCCAGCAGGTTGTTGGCCGCGCCGATGGCGTGGAAGTCACCGGTAAAGTGCAGGTTGATATCCTCCATGGGCACGACCTGGGCATAGCCGCCACCGGCGGCGCCGCCCTTTACCCCGAATACGGGGCCAAGGGACGGTTCCCGCAGTGCTACCATGACGTGCTTACCGATGCGGCGCAGGCCGTCGGCCAGACCGATCGTGGTGGTCGTTTTTCCTTCTCCGGCGGGGGTAGGCGTGATGGCGGTGACCAGGACCAATTTCCCGTTCCCCCGTTTGCTCTCACGCAACAGGGACTGGTCGATCTTGGCCTTATAGCGGCCATACGGCTCCAGATACTCTTCCCCGATCCCGGCGCGGGCGGCAATGGTCTGGATGGGCTCCATCTGGACGGATTGTGCGATCTCGATATCAGTCTTCATGATCGTTCTCCTTTTTTATTCTACAAAATCACTTAAAATACCGCATAGCGGCGCGGAACATGCCCATGTCATACTGCCCCGGGACGTTCCGGTACAGGCCGGCGCCCACGCGCTCCGCATGGCCCATTTTACCGAATACGCGGCCATCGGGGGAGGTGATCCCTTCAATAGCGGCGGCAGAGTTGTTCGGATTATAGAGGATATCCGATGTGGCCAGACCAGCTTCATCCACATACTGGGTGGCGATCTGCCCGTTCTCTGCCAGGCGCGCGATGCAACTGTCGGATGCGAGGAAGCGCCCCTCCCCGTGGGAAACGGGGACGGAGAAGATCTCCCCTACCTGGGTATCTGCCAGCCAGGGCGAGCGGTTGGATGCCACACGCACGCGCACGATGCGCGACTGGTGGCGCCCAATGGTATTGAAGGTCAGGGTGGGGCAGGTCTCATCGGTATCGACGATGCGGCCAAACGGCACCAGCCCCAGTTTAATCAGTGCCTGGAACCCATTACAGATCCCGGCCATCAGCCCGTCCCGCCGCTCCAGCAGATCGGTCACCCCTTCACGGATGGCGGCGGCGCGGAAGAAGGCGGTGATGAACTTGCCGGAGCCATCCGGCTCATCCCCGCCAGAGAACCCGCCGGGGATGAAGACGACCTGTGCCGTATGCAGGGCGGTGGCAAATTGCTCGACCGACTGGGAAATGGCATCCGCTGTCAGATTCTCGACCACCATGATGCGCGGCTGGCCGCCGGCTTCTTCTACCGCGCGGGCCGTATCGTACTCACAGTTCGTGCCCGGGAATACCGGGATCAGCACGGTGGGGCGTGCGCACTTGACGGCGGGGGCGTGGCGCACGGTAGCAGGGGCAGAATAGGTCTGCGGCGCCTGCGCAGCGTGCGGTGCCCGGCTGGGATAGACAGACTCCAGCCGTGCCTCATACTTCTCCTGCAAGGCAGAGAGGCTCAGATGGGTGGTGCCCTGCGCGATCGCCGCATCAGCCACCGTATGGCCCAATGCTGCACCGACTGCTGTCTCATCTGTCAATTCCAGGATAAAGGAGCCATAGGCATGGCCGAACAGGTCAGAGAGCGACCAGGCCGGGTCATAGACGAAGCCCACGCGGTTGCCGATGCTCATTTTGAACACGGCCTCTGCCACGCCACCATAGGTGGGGGTATAGGCGGCGGCCACATGCCCCTGCCGCATCAGGCGTGTGACGGTGGCATAGGTCTCGATCAGAGAGGCGGCGACCGGGAGGCCGTCTTCCCCTATCTCCGGGCGCAACCAGACGACCCGATGCCCCGGCGCCTTGAACTCAGAGGTCACGACTTCCGTCGTGCGGCCGGTCGTGACGGCAAAGGAGACGAGCGTGGGCGGGACATCCAACTGCTCAAAACTGCCGCTCATGGAGTCCTTGCCGCCGATGGCGGCGATGCCCAATTCCATCTGGGCGCGGAAGGCACCCAGCAGGGCAGCAAGCGGCTTGCCCCAACGGCGCCCATCCGTGCCGGGCTTTTCAAAATATTCCTGGAAGGTCAGGTACACATCCTGGAAGGAGGCACCTGCCGCGATCAATTTGGAGACCGACTCCACCACGGCAAGATAGGCGGAGTGATACGGGCTCTTCTCGGCCACGCAGGGGTTATAGCCCCAGGCCATATAGGAGCAGGCATCGGTCTTTCCATGTTCCAGCGGGATCTTATGCACCATGGCCTGCGAGGGCGTCATCTGATAGCGGCCGCCAAACGGCATCATGACCGTACCGGCGCCGATGGTGGAGTCAAAGCGCTCCGACAGGCCGCGCTTGGAGCAGACGTTCAGATCCTGGACCAGCGCCGTATAGCCCGCGGCAAAGTCATCCGGTACCGGGCGCACATAGGTTTCAGGCGCCGCGGGGGAGATGGTGATATGCTTCTCTGCCCCGTTGGAATTCAAGAACTCACGCGACAGATCGACGATCACATCACCGTTCAGTTCCATCACCAGGCGCTTCTCTTCCTGCACGTGGGCCACGACCGTGGCCTCCAGATTTTCTTCTCCGGCGTACTGTACGAAAGATGCTACATCCTCCGGCGCAACGACCACGGCCATGCGCTCCTGGGATTCACTGATCGCCAGTTCGGTGCCATCCAGCCCCTCATACTTCTTGGGCACGGCACCCAGATCGATCCGGATCCCGTCAGCCAGTTCCCCGATAGCGACAGACACACCGCCCGCGCCAAAATCGTTACAGCGCTTGATCAGGCGGGTGGCCTCCGGGCGGCGGAACAGGCGCTGCAATTTGCGCTCTTCCGGCGCGTTGCCCTTCTGCACCTCGGCGCCGCACGTCTCCAACGAATCCAGATGGTGGGACTTGGAGGAACCGGTCGCGCCGCCACAGCCATCCCGGCCGGTACGGCCGCCCAACAGGATGATCACATCCCCCGGCGCGGGGCATTCCCGGCGCACATTGGCGGCCGGCGCGGCCGCGATCACCGCACCGATCTCCATACGCTTGGCCGCATAGCCATCGTGTTACACCTC
>CAYXDB010000129.1:0-3766 GCA_964463735.1 uncultured Ruminococcus sp.
GGTCCAACCCGCCGGATTATCGTCGGTACCATTCTGGAAGGCGTATTCCTCGATCTGGGCGTTCTTGAAATTGACAAAGATGCCCTGCGCCGTCTCCGGGCGCAGATACACCGTGCTGGTAGAGTCCTCCGTCACGCCGATGAAGGTCTTGAACATCAGATTGAACTTCTTGATGTCGGTAAATTCTGCCCCCCCGCAGACCGGGCAGACGATGTGCTTCTCCCGGATGAAGTCGGCCATCTGGGCGAAGGTCCAACCCGCCGGATTATCGTCGGTACCATTCTGGAAGGCGTATTCCTCGATCAGTTTGTCGGCACGGTGGCGCGCCTTGCACTGTTTGCAGTCCATCAGCGGGTCAGAGAACCCACCCACATGGCCGGAGGCGACCCAGGCCTGCGGATTCATGATGATGGCGCTGTCCAGCCCCACATTGTACCGGCATTCCTGCACGAAGCGCTTCCACCAGGCGCGCTTGACATTGTTCTTCAGCTCCACGCCCAGCGGGCCATAGTCCCAGGAATTGGCCAGCCCCCCATAGATCTCAGAACCCGGAAAAATGATGCCGCGGTTCTTGCATAGTGCCACGATCTTGTCCATGGTCTTCTGCTTGTTGTCCATACTGTATCTCTCCTTCATCTTGATATACGATATTTTTTATGCCTGGGGCACCAATTCCCCCAGGATGCAAAGCCCTTCGCGCCGCACGGGGCGCACTTTTGCCACGCTCCCCCGCAATTCGCGACACACGGGTGCCGGTACACGCACCTCCATAAAGGTATCGGTATGGCCGGTGACGTAGCCGCCCTGCTGTGTTTCAAACAGCACAGGCAGGTCCTCTTGCGCCGTAACGCAGGCATCCAGGATCTCTTCTTCTATCTTCTGGCCAGCCGCGATCAGGGCGGCAGAGCGTGCATGCTTGACAGCCTCCGGCACCTGATCCGGGAAGGTGGCCGCGGGCGTGCCCGGCCGCCGGGAATAGGGGAAGACGTGCATGTGCAGAAAACGGGCGCGGGCTGCAAAGTCCATCGTCTGGGCGTGGTCTTCTTCCCTCTCACCGGGGAAGCCCACGATCATATCGGTGGTAAACTGGATGCGGGGGACCGCCTGCCGCAATGCCGCCAGCGCCTCCAGCGCCATGCGCCGGTCATACCGGCGGCGCATACGGTGGAGCACGGCATCCGCCCCGCTCTGCATGGAAAGGTGGAGGTGCGGCACCACGCAATGCAAGCGGGAGAACCGCGAAATGAAATCCGGGCGGATCAGTTCCGGGGAGAGCGAACCCAGCCGCACGCGCGGCACGCCGGGCATGCGATCCAGCGCCTCCAGCAGGTCGATCAGGCGGGCATGGGGAAGGTCGGTCCCGTAGGCCGCCGTCTCGATCCCCGTCAGCACGACCTCCTGTACCCCACTGCGCGCCAGCCCCTCCACCTCCTGCAATACATCGGGCAGGGGCTTGGAGCGCACCGGGCCACGGGCCGCGGGGATAGCGCAATAGGTACAGCGGCAGGCACAGCCGTCTTCTATCTTTACGTAGGCGCGGGTGCGGGGCGCATGCGTGATGCGCATCGCTTCAAACGGTTCCTGCGCTACGTCCGTCACATGGACGAGGGGGGACGCCGGGCGCCCCTGGAGCAGTTCCTGCGCCACACGGGGCAGTTCCATCTTGCGGCCTGTGCCGGAGATGTAGTCCACCCCGGGGATCGCGGCGATCGCCGCGGGCGTGGTCTGGGCATAACAGCCGCAGACCATGACAAGGGCCCCTGGCGCAGTCTGGCGGGCGCGGCGGATGATCTGGCGGGATTTGCGGTCGCTCTCCGCGGTGACGGTGCAGGTGTTGATGACGTACACGTCACACACCTCGTCAAACGGGCGCAGGGAAAAACCGCGCTGGGCAAACGCCTCTGCCACGGCCTCGGTCTCATATTGTGCGACCTTGCACCCCAGCGTATACAGCCCTACGGTGTATACACGATCCATCTGCCTCCCCTCCCGTCTCTGCATATATAATACTGTCATTATACCACGTATTCCCGCGCGGGTCAAGGGTTTTGCGGCAGAAAATATGTCATTCTTGCCGTCCCCGCGCAAAAAAAATTGCAAAAAATGAAAGAAAGGGGTTGACAAAATGCAAAACATGTGGTATGATACACGCAAAGCAAAGAACGGAACAAGTAGGATGTGGTCCATCCTTTCAGAGACCTGCCGGGCGGTGCGAGGCAGGAGGTGGCCGGGTCTGAATACCTCCGGGAGCTGCGTGCCGAATGGCATATGCCTAGTAGATCACGCCGGGTGCGACCGTCATATCGCGGGACAGCAATGCCCCTTGAGGCCGTTTGCCGTAAGGCATCGGTAAAGCAGAGTGGTAACACGATCTGACACGGTCGTCTCTGTATCGCAGGATACAGAGGCTTTTTTGTTTTCTTGCCGACCGCGGCAAACAGGAGGACGTTATGAAACAGGCAATGCATACGATGCTATCTATGGCAGTCTGCACTTTCTTTGCAGGCTTTTTTGCCTATGCCTATCGATTTTATGCCTATTTTACGTCCCTTTCTTATTATGTGCCCCGGTCCGGTCGGTGCCCCGCCCTACGGTGAACCCTTTCACCGTGCAAGGCAGGTCCCCGGTGCCAGCGGCACCGGGGACCTGCCTTTTTCCATTTCGTTTTCCCAATAGATCATTTATATAAAAGGAGAAACACCCATGAAACGCATGAAAAAACTGGTATCCCTTCTCTTGATCGCCTCCCTCTCCCTTCTTTCCTGTCTGGCATTCACTTCCTGCCAGGAGGCAGATGACGGCACCTACACCATCGGCATCTGCCAGCTGGTACAGCACGATGCACTGGACGCCGCCACGCAGGGCTTCTGCGACGCGGTGGAAGCCGGCCTTGGGAAAGAGAATGTCACCTTCCTGAAGCAGAATGCGCAAAACGACCCGAATACCTGCAGCACGATCGTCAACAACTTCGTGACCCAGAAGGTCGATCTGATCATAGCCAATGCCACCCCCGCCCTGCAGGCGGCCGCCAATGCCACGACCACCATTCCGATCCTGGGCACCTCCGTGACCGAATACTCGGTCGCCCTGAGCCTGAAGGACTTCCAGACCGATGCAAACGGCAATATCATCGTGGGCGGTAACATCTCCGGCACCTCCGACCTGGCACCGCTGGATCAGCAGGCTGCCATGATCCGGGAATGGTTCCCGCAGGCCCAGACGGTAGGACTGCTCTTCTGCTCGGCCGAGGCAAACTCCCGCTACCAGGTCGATGTGGTCAAAGCGGCGCTGGAAGGTGCCGGCCTTACCTGCACGGAATTTTCCTTCAATGATTCCAACGATGTCAGCAACGTGGCACGGAGCGCCGCGGCCTGTGACGTGATCTACATCCCCACCGACAACACCGCGGCCGCCTGCACTGAGGCGATCAATGGTGCCATCGGCACGACGCCGGTCATCGCCGGTGAGTCGGGCATCTGCTCCGGCTGTGGCGTTGCCGCCCTTTCCATCAGCTACTACGACCTGGGCTACAAGACCGGCGAAATGGCCGTGCAGATCCTGCGCGGGGAGAAGAAGATCTCCGAAATGGCGATCGCCTACGCCCCTGCCAGCAAGAAATACAATGCGGTAAAGTGCACCGAGCTGGGTCTGACCGTACCGGATGGCTACACGCCGATCGGCTGATGCACGCAAAAACAACACAATAAGGAGTACCGTAGACTATGCTAAACTGGCTAAGCGCCCTGCCCGGGGCCGCCGCACAGGG
>CAYXDB010000130.1:0-3732 GCA_964463735.1 uncultured Ruminococcus sp.
GTTCTTGCCAGTCAAAATTTTCTGCCAGCCAAATGGTTTATTCCATCCAGAAGATTTTCCTGCGACCCTCTCCGATTTTGCTTTTCAGTGCATTGCCCAGTTCTCGTTTGGCATCCCGGACGGTTCGACTGGGAATGCCTTTTTCGAGGGCGGCTTTGTCAATGTCTTCGCTGTACATCCGTTTTCCTCCTGCCAGCAGAGTACAGATCAGGTCTTTGGCCTGCTGCGTTTTGGTTTCCCGGTGTGGCTCGATGCCGGACAGCATTTCGTCTGCGGTGATGTCATACTCGCCGACCCATTGAAAGCCTTCATCGCTGCCAAGCGTGAATGCAAGCGATGCGCCCGGCGGGGCAAGGGAGCTTTTCTCGTGAGTAAGAACTCGCATATTGGGATCCTGCTTCAGCTTTCCGATGAACATGACACTGCGAACTGCAGCGGCAATGTCGATGGAACCCAGACCACGTTGTAAGCTCTGCATCCCGGCTGCCTTGTTAAGGTGTCCGATCAGCAAAATAGCGCAGCCTGTTCGCTGCGCTACCTGTCCCAGCCGCATGAAGATGGGCCGGACTTCGTTTGCCCGGTTCATGTCCACATCGGCACCGAGATATGCCTGGATCGGGTCAATGATGACCAGCTTGGCATGGTTTTCGAGGATTGCTTTTTCGATACGCTCATCAGAGAGAGTCAATGGCGTGCTGCTATCATCAATAACCAGAACCCGGTCAAGGTCTGCTCCGGCTTCGATCAAACGGGGCTTGACCGTATCGCCCAGACCGTCCTCGGCGGTCTGATAGATCACGTTGAACGGTTCCAGCCGTTCCATGTTGGGCAGCAGCTTTCCATTGGTGCAGGCAGCAGCGAGATACATGGCGAAATAAGTTTTGCCCTCACCGGGATTGCCTTGCAGGACGCTCAACTTCCCAAATGGCAGATACGGTTTCCAGAGCCAGTCCACCGGGGTCAACTCCACATCGCTCATACGGATGACTTTAACGGGTGTCTCCTTTGGCGGCTCTTTCAACACGGTGCTTTTGAAATAATCACGGTTCGAAATCTCTGCTCGGTGGACAAGGACTTCGTTCCAGTCTTTCATGGCAGGCTGGATCCGGATCACACTCACAGTGTCTGGTAGTAAAGCCGCCAGCCGCTTACAGGCATCCTCTCCGGCCTTGTCGGAATCCAGACAGAGGAACACACGATCCGTGTCCGGGCGTTCAGAAAGAAACTGCTGCAATGCCTTTGCAGACACGCCGCCCAGTGCCAGATAGCTGTGCTTTTGCCAGTCCTTCGGAAACAATTCGATGAAGGACATCAGGTCGATAGGGGACTCAAAGACCAGCAGCTGCTGATCCTTGCCACGGTAAGAAAAACCGAAGGACTTGTCCGAACCGGAGATGTCTTTCCGGAACTTTGCATGGGTGCTGCGGCAGCTTGCATAGCGAGGGTGCCCGTCTGCATCCCGTCCGACAAAAACGACATTGTGATGATCTACATCTTCATAAACATCACCTGCACCAATAAAAAAGCCCACCAACGAAGGACTGAGCTTGCGTTGCTGGGTCAGATAATGGATTGCATTAGTGTTGGTGACGTTCCGCAGAGGAAGTCGGAAATCCGGGGAAGGGGAATCGCAATCATTCTGAGAGCGTTCTCCTTGTTCTCCAATCAGCATCTGGATGGCTTCCGGGAGGGACTTTCCGTAAAACTCCATCACGAAATCGACCGGGTAGCCGCCTTTGCTCTGGCTGTGCCGGAACCACTTGTTTCCGCACACGGTCAGACTGTCGTGGGCTTTCCAGCGATATTCTTTTCCGCTGCGCACCAGCGTTTCGCCCTGCGCGCGGAGAAAATCTTCCAGATTGGCGGCGTTTGCACGGTCGATCTGGGCTTGCGTGTAGGTCATGTTCATTCCTCCTTAAAGTTCCGGTGTGTTCTTCTGCGGCTCCGGTTTCTTCGGGGCAGCGGTGGCTTTGGCTTCGTGCAGCTTCTTCAGGACGGATTCTTTCTCTGGGGTCTTGCCGCCCGGAGCGGAAAGTTGCTGCTTATTCAGCACAAGGTCGATATACTTGCGGACATTTTTCAGTGCGGTCAGGTCGGGCTGCAAAGTTTCCAGCTGGCTGCGCAACTCTGCGCTGCTCGATTGCAGCGCAGAAAATTCGGCATCCAATGCCGAATAATCCACGGTCGTGCCGCCGTTCAGCTTCATCAGAGTACGGACGGCTTTATTGAAAGCGTCCAACTCCTCTTTGTGCTGGTTGGCGTAGGCATCTTTCGCCAGCTTGAAGTTCTTCTTTAGAAAGGTATCGTGGATAGGCTTCAGCTTGGCATGGATGGCAGCAGCGTCCTTGATTTGAGCAATCGAACGCATCCGGTTCTCGCTCTGCTTCAACTGCTTGCGGAGGGGATCGGCGGTCTGGCTCAGGTCTTTGATTGCGGCGTTCAAATCCTCGACCGTGTTCAGAGAGTGGGCTTTCAGATAATCAATGGCTTGCATGACTTCGTTGAGATCGCGGGCGGTACACTTTGCCTGTGCCTTGCTCGACCAGTTGCTGCGCTGCTCATTGCGGAGATTGAAATAATCCACCAGAAGATCAGATAGCGTTGGCTCCTTAGCCTGTTCCAGTGCGTCCAGAAGGATCTGCTTCTTTTCGGTCAGGTCTGCGATCCAGCGTTGCAGCCCTCGAATGGTGTTGCGGATGGACTGCATCAAACTGTTGGCGGCACGAATATCCCGATTGAGATTTCCGAGAAAGGTTTCGATTCCTCGCTTTTCCATCTGGTGAGCAGCGGGACCGAGATGGACGGTCGGGATCTGCGGCACTCCCTGACGCTCGAACGAGCGTAGGTCAACACGTTCCGGTCTGCCGGCGGCTTCAAGATAACGGTTGGTGACATCTTCCCAGTTGTGCCGCCAGACTTCGGCATACTTCTGGTCGTTCCAATCCACAGTGTTCTCCTTGTGGCACTTCCAGTTGCCGGAAGGAAGCTGGATGCGATTGCCGTTTTCGTCAAGATCGTAAACCTTGCGGGCTTTCGGGAGCCACTTGCCGTGTTCGTCCATTGCCCGGATGGTCAACAGAATGTGGGCGTGTGGGTTGCCATCACCCTTGTCGTGGATAGCGAAGTCGGCAATCATCCCTTTGGAAACGAACTGCTCCTGACAAAATTCTTTGAGCATGGAAAGGTATTGGTCTTTTGGAACTTCTCTCGGAAACGCCAGCACGATACGGCGGGCAAGCTGTGAGTTCCACTGATTCTCCACGGCTTCTACTGCGTTCCAGAGCGTGGCACGGTCTGCATATCCGGGCGGCGCATGGGTCGGCAGCATGATCTCGGCATGGACGAGTTCTTTCTTTTTGTTGTAGAATTTCGTTTTCTGGTCGTACTCGCTGAACAGCCGTTCGCCACTTTGGTAGGCTGCACCGGCAACAGCGGACTGTCCTTGACTGCGTTTTACGATGGAGATTTTGAAATGCGGACAGGGAATAGACATCACCTCCAAACAAAAAGACCGCCCAGCAAGATGATTCTTGTTGAACGGTCGGGAATCGTATTCGGTTTTGCTCGCTGCCTTGGTTCGGAGTGCTGCGCACTTCGGGGCAAGGCGGGAGCCGCAAAAGGATAGCTGCAAAGCAGCGCAAGGAAAATGCAGTTTTCCTTGGGATGGAATCGGGCTGGCGCACAAACGCCAGCTTCGATTTCATCGAGCCGTCTGCAAGACCGCAATTTCAC
>CAYXDB010000131.1:0-3607 GCA_964463735.1 uncultured Ruminococcus sp.
TTACAAAGAGGGGGAAGGGAAAGCGACAGGCACTGCCCGCGGGCAGTGCCTGTCGATCACAGTTCCAGTTTCATATCGCCATCCTTGATCCAGCCGATCCGGCGGAGCAGGAAGTCGAAGAGGAGGGAGAGCAGGGCCGGCAACACGAAGCAGACCAGCACCAGGCCGAGCCAGAAGAAGGCATCTTTGTTCTCGGTGGCGGCCAGGATCCCCAGGGGGCCGACCAGCCCACAGGTGCCCATCCCGGCAGAGACGCCGTTGCACTCCAGGTGGAAGACGGTAGTGGCCAGCGGGCCGGTGAAGGCCGAGGCCAATGTAGCCGGGATCCAGATGCGCGGGTTCTTGACGATGTTGCCCATCTGGAGCATGGAGGTGCCCAGCCCCTGGGCGATCAGGCCGTCAAAGCGGTTCTCCCGGAAACTGATCACGGCAAATCCGACCATCTGGGCACAGCAACCGGCCGTGGCCGCGCCACCGGCGATGCCGGCAATGCCGATCATGGCGCAGATCGCCGCAGAAGAGATCGGCAATGTCAGGATCACCCCCACCACGACCGAGATGATGGCACCCATCAGGACCGGTTGCATGACGGTGGCGGCATTGATGAACTCGCCTAAGAAATGCATCAGCCAGGCGACGCCGGGGCATACCAGCAGGCCCAGGGAATAGCCGCACAGGATGGTGACGAGCGGGGTGACCAGGATGTCGATCTTGGTCTCCTTGGAGACCAGTTTACCGATCTCCACAGCGACCAGCGTGCACAGGAAGGCGCCGGCAGGCCCTGCTCCTGTCACGGATGTGGCCCCCTCAAAGAGGTAGCCCAGATCGTTGCCCAGCAGACCCACGACCCCCGCGCTGAAGAGCACCAGCGGGGGCGCCTGCAGGGCGTATCCGATGGCGATGCCCAAGACGGCGCCGGTCGCCTTCTTACACAGGGCACCGGCCTCGGAGAAATAGGCAAGCCCCGCCTGGTCGCCGATCGTGCACAGGATCGTACCCATCAGCAGGGTGGCAAACAGCGCCTGCGCCATCATGCCCATGGCGTCTACGAAGTAGAGCCGGGCCGACAGCGTGACATTTTTGCGCTGGAGGAAATTGCGGATCTTTTCCATCATGTTACGGTATCCTTTCTCTGCATAAATATCCTTTTTATTCTATCACATATTGGCAGAAAGTCAAGTCTTTTTGCCGAAAAAACGGGAAAAGATCGCCGCCATGCAACAAAGAAATTTATTTCGTTTAATTTTTGCAAAAAGGCTTGACTTTTCCCAGGGAATATGCTAACATGCCAGTACACGCGGTGGGTGTGTGCCCCACAAAAAATGCGTGGAGGTGTGCGGATATGAAACACGCTACAACAACGACCAGAGAAAAACACGTTCCCGCTTCTTCTACCCAAGTGTTTACCGACGAAGAGGTCATTGCACTGGAGCAGGATTTCATCGATACGTATCTGAAGAACGATGCCAAGCCGCTACATATCCTGTTGCGCATGTATTGCCGCTACTGGAAAGAACTGCTGATCTCCATGTTCTTCTATTTTCTCAAGACCAGCCCGGTGCTGGCCTTCCCGATCGTGACCTCCAACATCATCAACCTGGTCACCTACGGCACCTGGGGGGACCCGGCTGTCACGCAGGGGCTGATGATCAATATAGCGGTCATGGTGGCCCTGCTATTGTTGAACATCCCCACGCACATGCTCTACATCCGCTACCATTCGCTGGTCGTGCGCCGGGTCGAGGCCGGCCTGCGCGGCGCCATGGTGCGTAAATTACAGCAGCTCTCCATCACCTTTCATAAAGAGATGCAGAGCGGGCGTATCCAGTCCAAGCTGATGCGCGATGTGGAGACAGTACAGGCACTCTCTGACTCCATCTTCTCCAACATCCCCGGTGTCCTGATCAATATGGTCACGGCGCTGGTGGTGGTGGTGAGCAATAACCTGACGGTCTTCTTCTTCTTCCTTCTGTGCATCCCGGCGGCGGTCATGACGGTCCGCCTCTTCCGTGGGGGCATTGCCCGCCGCAACAGTGAATACCGCCAGAATATGGAGAGCACCTCGGCCGGGTTGATGGATATGGAGGCCATGACGGAGATCACCCGTGCCCACGCGCTGGAGAACCGGGAGATCAAGAAGATGACCTCCCGTCTGAATGAGGTGGCCAACACCGGCTTCCGCCTGGATATGGTGCAGGCGCTGTTCGGCTCCTGCTCCTGGGTCGTGTTCAACATCTTCCAGCTGGTGTGTCTGGTATTCTCCTCCTTCATGGCATTGCGCGGGGAGATCCTGACCGGCGATATCTCGCTGTACCAGTCCTATTTTACGACCCTGACCGGCCAGGTCTCCACGCTCATCGGCATGCTGCCCATCATCACGAAAGGGCTGGAGTCGGTCAATTCCATCCGCGAGATACTGGGCAACCGCGATATCGAAGACAACACCGGCAAATTGCCCATGCCCACGCTGGCCGGGGAATATGAATTCTGCGATGTGCACTTCCATTATGAAGATGACCAGCCCCTGCTGCGCGGGCTGAACCTGCATGTCCACGCCGGGGAGACGATCGCCATCGTGGGCGAGTCCGGCTCCGGTAAATCGACGATCTTGAACCTGGTCATCGGCTTCAACCTGGCGCAGGAAGGACGCGTGCTGGTAGACGGGCACGACATCCAGGAGATCGACCTGCACAGTTACCGCAAGCATATCGCCATCGTGCCCCAGAACAGCGTCCTCTTCACCGGGACGATCCGGGAGAACATCACCTACGGGGTGCGTAACGTCACCGATGAGATGGTCCAGCAGGCGATCGACGCGGCCCGCCTGACCGAGTTCATCCAGCACCTGCCGCAGGGGGTAGATACCATGCTGGAAGAGCACGGCGCCAACCTCTCTGGCGGTCAGCGCCAGCGCCTGTCCATTGCCCGTGCCATCATCCGCGATCCGGATGTCATCATCCTGGATGAGGCTACCTCTGCCCTGGACAGCATCTCGGAAAAAGAGATCCAGCGCGCGATCAATAACCTGACGCACGACCGCACGACCTTCATCGTGGCGCACCGCCTCTCGACCATCCGGGATGCCGACCGCATCGCCGTGATCAAGAACGGTGTCTGCGTGGAGATCGGTTCCTATGAGGAACTGATGGCGGCGCAAGGGGAATTCTACCTGATGCAGACGGCACAGAGCATCTAAGTGACTGTGTATAAAAGCGACCACGCAGGGCGGCATACCGCCCTGCGTGGTCGCTTTTTGCCGGTCACCGCTATCATTCTGTCGCGCTGTCTTCTTCGATAGCGCGGACGGAGCGGCTGTATTCGCTCGGGGAGCGCCCGGTGACCGCCCGGAATTGGCGGGAGAAGTAATGGATGCTCTCATACCCCAGCAGGTCGGAGATCTGCGTCATGTTATAGTCGCCCTCCCGGATATAGGCCTTGGCGGCCTCGATCTTCATGCGGATGAAGGTCTCGATCGCCCCCTGCCCGGTGCGGGCGCGGAACAGGCCCTTGACGGTGGAGACGCTCACCCCGCCGCGGCTGGCCAGATCCTCCAGCGTCAGATGGCGGCCCAGATTTTCCTGCATGTAAGAGAGGAGCAGGGCATATA
>CAYXDB010000132.1:0-3503 GCA_964463735.1 uncultured Ruminococcus sp.
CTCCTGCTGTTGCGCTGGGAGATCGCCCTGCATCGGCACCCGGAGCGCTTTTCTCCCTGCACCAATGCCAGCCTGCACTGCCAGAACTGTACAGAAAAACTCTGCCACCACAAAAAGCAGTTGCGCGGGTTCATTTTGAAAAATCGCGCACGCTTCCGCTGGAACCGCTAGACTGGGGCATCGGCGCCCCTGTTGTAAAAACGGCAAAAAGCTATCCCCCCGCAAAAGCGGGGGGGGGATAGCTTTGGGATCATTTGTTGAAATAACGGTTCAGCAGGCCTTCAAACGCGCGGCCGTGGCGCGCTTCGTCCCGGGCCATTTCATGCACGGTGTCATGGATGGCGTCCAGATTGGCAGCCTTGGCGGCCTTCGCCAGGTCGAACTTCCCGGCAGTCGCGCCGTGCTCGGCCTCCACACGCATCTCCAGGTTCTTTTTGGTCGAATCGGTCACGACCTCACCCAGCAGCTCGGCGAATTTGGCGGCGTGCTCAGCTTCTTCATAGGCGGCCTTTTCCCAATACAGACCGATCTCCGGGTAGCCCTCGCGGTGTGCCACCCGTGCCATAGCCAGGTACATGCCCACCTCGGTGCATTCCCCGTTGAAGTTGGCACGCAGGCCCTCCACGATCTCGGCCGGGACATCCGGCTTCCGGCCGGCGCCCACGACGTGTTCAGCGGCCCATTCCCGGGCGCCTTCCACTACCTCAACGAATTTCTCCCCCGGCACGTGGCACAGCGGGCATTTGTCCGGGCGCACATCCGACTCTACGATCTCACCGCAAACGGTGCATCTCCATTTTTTCATTTCTTTATCCTCCTGTAATATGGATCATTTGGTTTGCGCTGTCATTATAACATAGGCAAAGTGGCTTTGTCAATGACATTTGCAACATAATTTGCCGTTTTCCCCGCGGCCGCCCTTCTCTTTGCAGTGTATTGACAAAAAGGGGGATATGTGGTAAAATAGAAGCGGTATGAGAAAACCGGGCGGTGCTCCGCCCGAGGAAAACAGGATGGTACCGATCATGCAACAAATGAATAAAAAGATCACTAAAGCGGTCATCCCTGCGGCGGGGCTGGGCACGCGCATGTTGCCCATCTCGCACGCTGTCCCCAAAGAGATGTTGCCGATCGTGGATATGCCCGCTATCTATTATCTGGTCGAGGAGGCTGTCGCCAGTGGCGTGACCGATGTGCTGGTCATCACCAACCGGGATAAGGACGCCATGGAGGACTTTTTTGACCGGTCGGTGGAATACCGCGATGTCCTGCTTGCCAAAGGGCGGCGCGAAGAGGCCGAGCGGCTGGACGCCATTGCGCACATGGCCAATGTGTATTTTTTGCGCCAGCGGGAGGCCAAGGGGCTAGGACATGCCGTCGCGCGTGCCCGCACGTTCGTGGGGGAGGATCCGTTCGTGGTGCTCTATGGCGATGATATCATCTTCTCCCGGACGCCGGTGTGCCGCCAGATGATGGACGTTTATGAAGCGTATGGGCGGCCGGTGGTGGGCGTCAAGCCCGTGCCCCCTGCATGGGTGCAGAAATACTGCTCCCTCCAGGTACAGCCGGTACGCGGCCGCACCGATCTGTATGTCTGCAACGATATGATCGAGAAGCCGGCCCCGGGGCAGGAGTTTTCCAATCTTTCCATTCTGGGGCGCGTCCTGCTGTTGCCGGATATCTTTGACCGGCTGGATGCGCTGGCGCCGGGCGCCGGTGGGGAATATCAGTTGACGGATGCCATGGCCGCCGTGGCGCGGGAAGAAGGGCTGTTCGCTCTGGAGTTTGAAGGCGACCGCTATGATATGGGCTCCAAACTGGGCTTTTTGCGTGCCAATGTGGTGCGGGGGCTCTCCCATCCGGAAACGAAAGAGGACTTTGCCGCCTTCATCCGGGAACTGGCCGCCACCCTGTGACCTGTCCATTGGTCGTATATCCGCCCGCATGCCGGGCAGAATAAATATCGTGTAAGTGTAAAGGAAGGAAAAAAGAAATGAAACAGGTATATCGCGTCGCTTGTCTGCTCCTGTGCGCCGTTTTGTGCATGGGCGTGCTTTGCGCCTGCCCGGCGCAGGAAGAACCGGAGCCGGTCTATTGCACCCTGACCTTTGACAGCCAGGGCGGCACGGAACTGGCGCCCCAGCGCGTGCAAAAGGACACGGCATTTTCCCTTGCCGGGTGCGTGCCGGTGCGGGAGGGCTATCAGTTCGCCGGTTGGACCACGACCGATGCCTCCGGCGACCGGATGATCTATATGCCGGATGGCGCCGTGGTGGTGCGGGGAGACATGACGCTGTACGCCGACTGGGAACCGCTCTCCCGGGCCTGATCGTCATATAAGCGTGGTGCCCGGCGCGGTCATACCGCGTCGGGCACCACAGAAGGGACGGATGTATGAATCTTTTATATCTCAAATATGCCGTGGAAGTGGCCGCCTGCGGTTCGATCAACCGCGCGGCAGAGAAACTGTATATCGACCAGCCCAATCTCAGCCGTGCCATCCGGGAACTGGAGACCTCGCTCGGGGTCACGGTCTTTGAGCGGTCTGCCCGTGGCATGCGCCTGACGCCGGATGGGGAGATCTTTTTGCAGTATGCCAAGAGCATTTTGGACCAGGTGGAAACGGTAGAGCATCTGTTCCGCCAGGGTGCCTCCCGGAAGCGGCATTTCTCCGTCTCTGTGCCGCGCGCCAGTTACATTGCCGAGGCGTTCTCCCGCTTCTCACAGTCGCTTGGACCGGATGTACCGGTCGATGCGATCTATCGGGAGACCAATGCCATGCGCGTGATCAAAAACATCCTGCAAGAGGATTATAAGCTGGGCATCGTCCGCTATGCCGAGATGTATGACCGGCAGTACAAAGAGATGCTGGAAGAGAAGGGGATGGAATACGAGGTGGTCACCTCCTTCGTCCCCCAGCTGGTGGCATGCCGGGAGAGCCCGCTCTTCGCCGGAGGAGGGCCGAGCCGGGAAATGCTGGCCGGGTACATCGGGCTGGTACATGCCGACCCGTATGTCCCCACCCTGCCGCAGGCGACCGTCCGCCGGGAGGAACCGACAGAGCAGGAGACCGACCGGCGCATCTACGTCTTTGACCGCGCCAGCCAGTTCACCCTCCTTTCCTCCAACCCTCAGACGTATATGTGGTGCTCCCCCATCCCGCCGGACCTGCTGGAACGCTATGGCCTGGTGCAGCGCCCTTGCGCCTGGAACACACGGGGGTATAAGGATGTGATGATCTATCGTCACGGGTATAAATTGACCGACCTGGATTCCGCCTTTATCGCCGCCTTGTGCCAGGTCAAGCGGGAGCTGTTCCGCTGATATCTTCTGGCAAAAGAGCCTGTCGCAAATGGAATTTTGAGATAGCGCCATAAAAATGCAACAAAAAAATCAAGATCATCACGCGGATGATCTTGATTTTTTGTTCGGGCCACGCCACATAAGTCTTCCTCCGGGAGGTAGTGAGCGAAGCGAACGGCGACGCGGGAGTGAATGACATG
>CAYXDB010000133.1:0-3425 GCA_964463735.1 uncultured Ruminococcus sp.
GTGTATCCGGTTCTTCTGTCATACAGTTCAGAACAATATAATCATGCCGCTCGTGTAAAGCTTTAATAGCAGCTTGCTCAATCATATCTTCTGTTATGATTTTCGGCATAGAATCACCTCCTACCTCCTATTTCGTTACGCCCTTTGGAAAATTACTCGTTCGAGTTCTTTATATACTTGCATGGAATCGTCAATTACTTTTGCCAAATTCTTCTTGAATACTTCGGCATTGATGCTTCCAACAATACCACAGAAATTACGAATATGTCCGGTGTTGTCTTTTATCTGCTGATTGACAATATCCGTGACAAAAGCATCGTAGGCCGCCTCATCAAAGGTCTTCTTATTGATTTCGCAATACTTTTTCAGGACTTCTTTATCGTACAGATAGTTCTCAATTTCAAAACGATTTAATACCCTATGATTTTGCGGATTATTACTCAAATACATCTGTCTATCCGCTTCAGTAGTGACTTTGCCGGATGCCATATCTCTATCTTTCAAAACCAGTATTTCGACATCCGAGAACACCTTTGAAAGAATACTGATAGCAATATCACTCCGCTGATCAAGTTCTGTATTACCCCCGCTTGAGATAAATAATGTATCTGGATATTTTTCGCCAAAGATACTATTGAATACTGCTGCATCAAATCCACGTTCGCCACCCGTACGGGTTGGCTCTGCTCGCCCCTCACAATAGACAATACACTTTGGAGAAACAAGCCCGGTTAAATCATCCAGGGCTGTTGCAAACAGATTTCGCCAATTGTTTCGGCTTTTTACCATTGAAGTAAGGGTATACGCCTGAGATGCCCATTTGTTATCCTCCTTGAACTCAATAATCTGGGATACTTCGTTCAGTTCATCCTGCAATGCTCGCAAAAAGCCTATGCTATGTGTAGCAACCCAAATCTGACAGTTCTCAGGAATCATCTTATTTATTTCAATTAACAGTTTTCTCTGAATTGCGGTATTAAGATGAAGTTCCGGCTCATCAATGATATAGATGGAATCCGTATACTCATCTTTTCGCAGGTACAAATCAAGAAGAATATCAACCACTTCTTTTTCGCCAGACGAAAGCACATTGTATTCAAATACATTTGCTGTATCTTCTTTTTTGAAGAAGAATGTTCCTTTTCCAGCTTCAATATTACCAAGATTATCAATTTTTAACTTCAGACAATTTCCAATTGCTGCATTCAATTCACCAATAATATGTGCCTTTGCTTCTGATGGTCGACAATCATTATCATTCAAATATTTATTGTATTTTATATTCAAACGACGATAATTTTGGTCTATACGCTGATCAATATCCGCAGCAGAAGATGCTCCAAAATCATTTTTACGTAATTCTGAAACCGCTTTGCTCTCGGTAACATTTAATGAACCGTTGTATCTAAAAGAACTTCTAAAGGAAAAAATCGTATTCTCTTTGCCTTCCTGTTTTTTTCGAGTATTTACCGTTGCAAAATCTCCATCAGTAAATATTATCGATATGTTCTGATAATCATAATTGGGAGCCTGGTCAAGAGAATGGTATCTGTAATCTTTGCGTGAGCTCGATCCTCCTATACGTCCATACGCATTTTTTAAGAATAGCATCGCATCAAACACGCTGCTTTTACCACAGCCATTAGGACCAACTAAAGCAACGATACGCTTAGGTGATTCCCCAAGGTCAATGGTAAGATCAGAAAATCTTTTATACTTTTTGAGATGTAGCTTTTTTATCTTCATCTTTTCACACCTCCGCTTTTGTAAGAAGTAAGCTATTTAACCTTTTCCCACTTTTCAATCAGGTAATTTACGAATGCAGAGCAGGAGATCAGCATATATTTTGCATCCTCACTGCTTGCACCGGCGAAATCAATACTACCGTGACGGATGCCGCCCTCGTCAGACGTGTATCCGTACAGGCTACTCATAGCACTCTGAAGTGCCTTATGTAGCTTGATCCCTTTGCTTTCCAATTTCTTCAGAGCATCACCCAATGTTGCCTTTTTGTCGTTTGTGATAATACAGCACAGGGCTTCTACGGCGCTGATTGACTCTTTGATTGTATTCTCATAATCATGCTTCGTTCTATCAGAAAACAACGCCAACGCTTTGCTGATGTGTGTATTAACTGCGGAGTATTTCGTATTCGTTGCCTTTTCGATGGTTTTGATTTCCTCTTTATTGGTAATAGGTGTAATCAATCCCTTTACAAAGCGGTATCCGGAACATTCATCTTCCAAAATTCCATTGAATTCCTTGCAAAGTTCACGTTGCGTAGTCTTGTCAAAAAGGCCCACATAACGCTCAATCAAGTCATAGATCAGATACCATTTTGTCTCGTCGAATACGTATTCTTTCAGCTTTTTGGCATTAGCTGCTCGTGCAGTCGAAGATCTCGGAATGTTAAAAGTTAACCCCAAACCATCCATCAGATGTTCGATGTTTGTAAGGCTATCATCGTGTCTGTTGAATGGATCAGCATCATATTCAGCAGCAAAGAAGTTGTTCCAAAGGCGATTTCTGAGCCGCTTCCCAACACACTCATATTGAATCCCCTGATCTTCGCTATATCCGTAGCGCTGAGAAAACACGCTCATATGTCACACCTCCAATTTTCCACTTATTAGGCGAGGTAACAGCATATCACGCTGTGCCGTAAGATTTCTGTTTTTATCCATCAGTGTCATAATTTCCTGATCAATCGGCTCAATCATTTTTGTAAATGCAACGATAAGGTCTGTATTGGGTTTCAAGAGTTTTATTCTTTTGATGTTATAAAGCGGCAACTTAGGTTGAGTTGCTCCAACTATTCCTGCTTGAATTGCCCCTTTTCCTGCATCAGAGTTTAAAAAATGATACAAATAACTGTTTGTAAAATGTCTTACATTAACGAGTTTCACACAGTTTTCTGTTAAATTTGCCCCATCGAGACTTTTTCCAACACAAGCTATGGCTCCGATTGTTCCTACGATGGAAATCAAAATATCGTTTGTGTTAACTGTGAAACGATGAATAATGTCAAACGTTTCATCATCTATATATTCAAAACTATTGGTTAGAGAAATAAACTTCGATGCTGTAATATCTCGTATTCTGATATAAGGGTGCTCTGTTATCTCGCCACAAAGAGTTTTCCCCTCAGGTAGTCTTTTACCACCTTTAATCTCTGCGTAGTCACCCAACTTTACAACATTCCAACCCTCCGGTATTCCATTTACAAACCTGGCGGTTTCATGCCCTGGGAAGCGGAAACGGACAAACCATTCTTTATACAGTTCCTGAGCTGTCTGCTCCAGCAACTCGATTCTGCGGTTGTTTGCTTCAATCAGATCGTCATAAGCAGACAGAATATCTGCTATGCGTTCCTGTGTAGGGAGATCAGGCAGGTTGAGCTTCAAGCGCTGGATAAATCTTTTATC
>CAYXDB010000134.1:0-3383 GCA_964463735.1 uncultured Ruminococcus sp.
CAAAATCTAATTCAACAGCTTTGTCTGCAAGTAATCTTACCGTCCACCTTGCGTAGCCTTCGGGAGGTTCGCTGCATGCCAATGCAATAATATGTGCTTCCACTTCTCCGTTTGCTTTAGGCGTGATTGGCGGTGTTTCTCTTACTTTGCGTGACAGAAATTCTGTAATATCTTTAGAATTATGGTAATCCTCTATGATATTGTATACAGTTTGTCTTGATACTCCGTGTTCCTCTGCGGTCCTCTTAATTCTCATATGATCTTTTTTACCTGTTCTATCTAAAACAAGCAATATATTAGCTCTTACAATTAAATGAGAATTATGGGTTCCGTTCTTTGCAAACTTTTCTATTGCTACTCTTTCTTCTTTTGTTAAATATACAGGCGGCATTGACATTTGATATACCTCTTTTCTGATGATATACCTATTATACCACTTCTTGGTTACAATGTCAAGTTTTAAGCGAGACAAGGTAGCAGGGACAGGCGTCCTCGACTGTCCGCAGATCCTACGCTGATTTTTGCGACAATGGCGCACATGGAGGGAATGGGCATCTGTCCCTATAATGTAATTTGCACATTTTCTTCTCGGACAGTCGAGGACGCCTGTCCCTACGGCATTTATGCCTTTGTGTCCCGCGGAGAGCCGAGGCGCCTCCCCCCGCGGCGTGACCGACCCGGAGGGAAGCATGGCGGGCATCATGTGCGCCCCTAACAAAAAGGGCTGCTGCAAATGGAGGTTTGAAACAGATCCATAACCATGCAACAAAAAGATCAGGGGCATTTACATCATGGCCCTGATCTTTTTGTTTTGGCTGTGCGCTATGGCAGGATGCTTTGCGGGCAGCCGCTTTTTTGCTCAATTCATTTCTTCAATATAATACACATAATCCAGCGAGCGGAGGGCGGCAATGATCTCCGCATGGGTCTTATACTTTTTCAGGTCTGCGCTGATGATGGTCATAGAGACGGAATAGACGCTCAGGCCGGAGGCCGCATACGCCGGATTGACCTCGATATCATCAATGCGGACACCCAGGCGGCGCAGGGTGGTCACAAAGTCTTGCAGGTTGCCCCGGCTGACCAATTCCAGGTGCACCTCAAAGTGGTTAGAACGATTCTTCAAGTACACCTCGATGGAGGGGAACCAGGAGAGGCAACACAACAGCAAGGCAAAGCCGACCAGCGCCACCGTATAGAATCCGGCGCCACAGGCCAGCCCCAGCAGGGCGCAGGTGAACAGGGCCACAGAAGTCGTCAACCCCTTGATCTGATTGCGGGAACTGAAGAGGATGGAATGGCCGCTGAGCATGGCGGCACCGATGACGGTCGCCATGGAGAGCAGGGGGAAGGTGAAGGTGCCCACGCGGGCAAGGAAGATATCAGTGAGCATCGCCAGCGTGGCAGAAAAGGTCAGGAGCATGAAGGTACGCAACCCGGCGGAATGCCGCTTACTGGCGCGCTCACATCCTACGATGGCGCCCAGCAGCACCGAGATGCCCAGGCGCAGACAGATGGCGCCCCACGTGATATCAGCAGTAGAAGCCCCCAGCAGGGCAACGAACGGATCGGTCATGGCAAAGCCTCCCTATCATAGTATTCTGCGGCACCCCGGCGGGGATGCCGCGCCCGGTACAGTGGCACCCTTTATTGTGGGCGATGCAAGCCGGGTTGCGTGCGCGGGGTACCATACAGCAGATTGCGCTGTTCCTCGGCCGCTTCGGTAAAGGCGGCCTCGGCCTCCTCTTCCGGCAGGCCGACATGCGGCGGCAGTTCGGTCTGGATCTTCTGGATCCGCTCGATCAGCAGTTCCACCTCGCTCTTCTGTGCGCCGGTGGCATCCACGTGCTCGACCGGTGCCAGTTCCTCCAGGTCACTGGTATAAGAACCGGAGAGATAGAGCCCCAGTTTGGCGCACCCCGGCCCGACCAGCTCATACAGGACGCTGGAGGCCAGAATGATGGTCTCCAGCGCGGTACCGGTGTCCCCGCCCAGGGTACGTGCCCCCAGCGCCGCCAGGCCGATGGCGACCCCGGCCTGCGGGATCAGGGCCAACCCCAGATAGCGGCGCAGAGACGGCTTTTCATGTGTGACGAGGCACCCCAGCCATGCACCGGCATACTTCCCGGCGATGCGCGCCAGGAAATAGACGATGCCGCACAGCCACAGCGGCACAGAGCCAACGGTACCGGCACCGGCCAGGGCATCCAGCTGAAAGGAGAGGCCGGAGCGGACGAAGAAAAGCAACAGGATCGGCGGGCTGAAGTAGTTCAATTGCAAAAACAGCTTTCCATCCTCAGTGCGGTTGCTGTACACGGTGCCGATCAGCATGCACCCCAGAAGCGGGGAGACATCCATCAGGGCACAGACCCCGCAGAACAGGAACAGGATGCTGAGCAGGATGATCAGGCGGTTGTCGGTCGAGCGGCGGCGCGTGACCATAAAGCGCAAGAGGAACCCGCACCCCAGACCAAGCACGAGTGCCAGCAGATTGAAGAGCAGGGGCTGAAGAATGGTCTCCCCCACGTCCAGCGTATTCCCCACGCTGGAAGCCAGCGCCACCGAGATGGCCACGCTGTACGCCAGCAGGCTGACCACATCATCCAGCGCCACGACCTGGAGCAGGGCGTCCACATAGTGGCCGTGGGCACCGGTCTGCCGGATGGTCATCAGAGTGGAGGCGGGGGCAGTGGCCGAGGCCAGCGCCGCCAGGACGATGGAGAAGGCCATCGGGAGGTGCAGGACGAAATACATCAGGCAGAAGACGACCACAGAGGCGATCAGCGCCTCAAACAGCGTCAGCACGATCACGCCCGGCCCGTTCTTTTTCAAGGTCGGTAATTTGAAGAACTCCCCCACGCCAAAGGCGATAAAGGCCAGCGCGATATCGGAGAGGAAGGCCGTCCCGTCAATGACGGCGGCGGGGATCAGATCCAGGCAGTAGGGGCCGATCAGCACGCCGGCCAATATGTAGGCGGTCACATTGGGCAGATGCAGGCGTTTGGTCACGCGGGTCATGGCAAAGCCGGCCAGCATCATGATGGCCAGCGAGATGATGATATCCGCCTCCTGTGACATATTCCCAAACCACGTACTCAGTGTCATGATGCCCCCCTTTTCCCGGCCCCACCGACCGGGTGCCGCCAAAAAATATAGCATACATTATACACTTATTTTCCCAGTTTGTCAAGTGCTTTTTTGGGCGTTCTTCCAAAAAAGAAAATTTCAGACCACACGGGTCCCGTTTTGCCCCTATACGCCCCGGGATGTATGCACCCACTTTCCCCTTGGCGCGTAAGATGGTAATGGGTGGCCCGCAGGGCCGTTGCCCAGTTGCCCGGCGCCTGTCACGTTTCCCTGCCCCTTTGCATATACTGTCCATA
>CAYXDB010000135.1:0-3351 GCA_964463735.1 uncultured Ruminococcus sp.
CATCGATTTTGGCACGGCGCGGAAATACGGCGGCCTGTGCAATCTGCGGATGGACGACACCAACCCGGCTAAAGAAGACACCGAATTTGTCGATGCGATCCAGGAGGACATCCACTGGCTGGGCTTTGACTGGGGGGACCGGTTCTACTACGGTTCTGACTATTTTGAAAAGGATTACGAATTGGCAGTGGGGCTGATCCGCCGCGGGCTGGCCTATGTCTGCGAGCTGAATGCCGAGCAGATGCGCGACCCGCAGTATTGCGGCGACCTGACCCATCCGGCCGTCTCCCCCTATCGGGACCGCCCGATCGAGGAGAGCCTGGATCTGTTTGCCCGCATGAAGAACGGGGAGTTCCCGGAGGGGCGCTATACCCTGCGTGCCAAGATCGACCTGGCCTCCGGCAATTTCTGCATGCGGGACCCGGTGCTCTACCGCATCCGCTATGTGGAGCACCACCGCCAGGGGACGCGCTGGTGCATCTACCCGATGTATGACTTTGCCCATCCGATCCAGGACGCGCTGGAGGGCATCACGCATTCCCTCTGCTCACTGGAATACGAGATACATCGCCCGCTGTACAACTGGGTGATCGAGCATGTGGATCTGGATTACCCGACCGGGAAGCCGCGCCAGATCGAATTTGCCCGTCTGAACATGAGTTACACGGTCATGAGCAAGCGGTTCCTGCGCCATCTGGTAGAAGAGAAACTGGTAGACGGGTGGGACGACCCGCGCATGCCCACGCTGTGCGGTCTGCGCCGCCGCGGGTACACGGCCGCCTCCATTCTGGATTTCTGCGACCGCATCGGCGTTTCCAAGTCCAACAGCACGGTCGATCTGGGGCTATTGGAGGCCTGCATCCGCGAGGAATTGAACCGTACGGCGCCGCGCCGTGTGGCGATCCTGCACCCCATCAAGGTGATTGTGGACAACTATCCAGCCGACAAGACCGAATATTTCGACCTGCCCAACAACCCGCAGGATGAAGCCGCCGGGGTACGTGCTGTTCCCTTCACGCGGGAGTTGTATATCGATGCAGACGATTTTTCCCTGGTACCGCCGCCCAAATTCTTCCGCCTGAAGCCGGAGGGAGAGGTACGCCTGATGGGCGCCTATCTGGTGCGCTGTGGAGAGATCGTGACAGAGGAAGACGGGACGATCCGCGAGATCCACGTCACGGCAGACCTGGAGACCGGCTGTGGCATGCCGGCCGACGGGCATAAGGTGAAGGGGACGATCCACTGGCTCTCTGCCCCGTATGCCACCGAGGCCGATGTGATGCTGTATGACCGCCTCTTCACCGTGCCGGATCCCAACGATATGCCGGAGGGGCAGACCTATGATGACGTACTGAACCCCCAGTCGGCCATCCGCGTAGAACGCGTGAAGTTGGAGCCGGCCATGAAAGATGCGGCACCGGGAGACCGCTTCCAATTCGTGCGGTGCGGCTATTTCGTCAAGGACACGCGAGAAGAAAATACGTATAACCGTGTCGTCAGCCTGAAGGACAGTTATCCCCGCCAGGGATAACGCGACAAGGGCGCCGGGATCATCTGATCCCGGCGCCCTTGTATTTGTGCACTTTCGTCATGCCGCAGGAGGGGTCTGCTCCGCTTCTGCGGGGGCGCTGTCTGCCTGTTTTGCGCGCCAATCGGTGGGGCACAGTTTCCCCTGCCGGAAGAGATAGCGCGACACAAAGAACATGGCAATGCCGCCCACCGCCATCAGCAAAGACCAGAACTGGGAGGGCGAGAGGCTGCCCAGCAGTTCCCCGCGATGGTCGGCGCGGAAGAATTCATTGATAAAGCGGAAGACGCCGTAAGAGAAAAGATACAGGCTCATATTATGCTGGAAGCCGCGCCGCAACAGCAGATAGGAGCACAGGCCGAACAGCAGAAAGAGGAAGGCCGCCTCAAACAGCTGGGTGGGCAGGAGCGGCACGCTGGTCACCGGGGACTGCGTATAATCCGGATAGCGACTGGCCGCGGCACTGCCGGAGGCAAAGCACACCCCCAAAAAACTGTCGGTAGGGCGCCCATAACAGCAACCGGCAAAGAAACAGCCGAGCCGCCCGAAGGCATGCGCCACGGTGATCATGCAGGGAACGATGGACAGCACATCGATCAGGCGGGCACACAGACGCCGCCGCAGGAGAAAATACACGACAAGGAAGAAGGCGGTGCCGCCGATCAGGCCGCCTAAGAACGTGATGCTCCCGCTGATGCGGAAGCCCTTGGAAGGATCCTCGATATAATCATACAGCGCCTGGAAGAGGGCGGCCGCGCCAAAGCCCACGATAATGGCCCCTACCCCGTTATAAAACACGAAGTCGAGGAATTTTTCCGGGATGGCCATCCGCTTCCCATACAGATACAGCACAGCAAAGCAGGCAAGGATGCCCACCGCGATCATGATCCCGTACATATGTACGGTGCCGAACAGCGCATTAGGTAACATGGGTCTTGGTCTCTCCTTTAGAACACTTTTTTCCTATTATACCGCATCCGGGGAGATTTGTAAAGTCCTTTTTTCAAAAAGGGTCAGCATCCCCGATGGACCGGGCCGCCATACAGCGCCCCGAGCGTCTGCACCGCCGCCCCCTGCACCAGGAGCGTGCTGTGCTCCCGTATGTAAGCACGCTCTATCGCCCGGCGGACGGGGCACCCGTATTCTACCAGAGTGCCCATGCCCTGTATGCCGAGCGCTATATACGCGCCGGTGCGCACCGGCTCCTGCAGGAGCAGATAGCATTCCTCCCCCTCTCCCAAAAAGGCACTGCTCTCCCCCCGATAGGTGCGCCGTTGCAGGGCGGCACAGGCCTCCAGCAATCGTTCCAGCGATGGGAATGCATACATCCCCTCCGTCTCCCGCATCTCCCCTGTCCCTCCTTCCTCTGACCCGTGCTGTGCCGCCGGATGCGGCAACCGGGTCACATACAGTTCGCATCCCCCCTCCCGCATCGGATAGGCCTGGATCAGGAGGCGCCCAGCGGCCGCATCAAAGCCGGTCTCCTGCTTTGCCTCATCCAATATCTGCCAGATGGCGCGGCGCGTCTCGGTATTCGCATAATCCATCCTATCGCCATCTATGGCATAGTGCCGCATATCCTCTGCGCTCAGCATCACCTTTAATTTACTGTCACCGATGCGGATCAGTTCCATGGCTCTTCTCCTTTGCCAGTCTGGGGGGCACACGGCCCATTAGTATCAGTATAGTACCATTATAGCAAAAGGGGTACAAAAAAGAAAGGAACAACATCTGGCAGGGCGACCAGTTCTCCCCTTTTGCGCGGCGGGGGATTGCATTTTCCCGCGGGCGATGGTATAATACCGATATAAAGCGATTGGCAA
>CAYXDB010000136.1:0-3312 GCA_964463735.1 uncultured Ruminococcus sp.
CCGGCGCGGCGCTTTTTTGCCCGGACCCCTTGACACCGCTTGCCCCGGCCTGTATAATGGAATTGCCTGAATATAATGGGAAGAAAGGAATACATTTTATGTACCGCTCACAAAAATTCTATTGCGCCAACACTGACCTGTGCGACTTTGACCATCACGTCCCCGCCCCCTGGTTCCGCCGCGCGTTCTCCCTGGACTTTGTACCCGAGAAGGCAGAGATCACGCTGACTGGCCTTGGCTTTTATGAATTGACGGTCAACGGCACCCCGATCACCAAAGGGCCGCTGGCCCCCTACATCAGCAATCCGGATGACATCATCTATTATGATACCTATGACGTGGCGGCACTCTTGCACCCCGGTGAGAACGCCATCGGCATCTGGCTGGGCAACGGCATGCGGAACGCATTTGGCGGTTTCGTCTGGGATTTTGATAAGGCGCATTGCCGCGGCCCCGTGTGCTTTGCCCTGTACCTAGAGGCGAACGGAGAAGGCAAGTCCTTTCGCCTGGAGGCGGACGACGCCTTCCGCACGCACCCCTCGCCCATCACGCTGGATGATCTGCGCATGGGGTGCCGCTACGATGCCCGCCGTGAGATCTCGGGGTGGGATCTGCCCGGTTTTGATGACAGCGCCTGGGCGCCGGCCCGCCCCTGCCCCTCTCCGGCCGGTATCCCTACCCTCTGCACGGCGGAGCCGATCGCCGTGGTCAGCAAGCAGAAGGCTGTTGCCATCCAGCACTACGATGCGTTAGCGTATGCCTATTGCACGAACCGCCCGAACGCCGACCCGTTCCCGGAAACAATGCGGGAGGATGTCTATGTATACGATTTCGGTACCAACCGCGCGGGGATAACCGTCCTGCGCATCCACGGCAAGCCGGGCCAGCGCATCACCATCCGGCACGGGGAACTGCTCCAGAACGGGCGTTTCAGCATCACGAACATCATCTTTTGCCGGGAAGAGAACAACTGCCAGGGGAAATATCTGGAATACGGACAGTGCGATGAATATATCTGCCGCGGCGGAGAAGAGGAGATCTTTATCCCGCGCTTCAAATACGACGGCTTCCGCTATGCTTATGTAGAGGGGCTGGCGCCGGAACAGGCCACCCTCGATGCCCTGGAATATTGGGAGATGACCTCCCATTTTGACGAGCGCGGCGCTTTCTCCTGCTCTTGCGATACGCTGAACACGCTGTATACCATGGTGTGCCGCAGTGACCGCTCCAATTTCTTCTACTTCCCCACAGATTGCCCCCACCGTGAAAAGAATGGCTGGACGGGGGATGCCTCCATGTCGGTCGAGCACATGCTCCTGCACATGGCGGGGGAGAACAGCCTGCGCGTATGGCTCCAGAACATCCGGCGCGCACAGCGGGAAGACGGTGCGATCCCCGGTATCGTGCCCACCGGCGGCTGGGGCTTTGCCTGGGGGAATGGCCCGGCCTGGGACAGTGTGCTGTTCAATCTGCCGCTGGAGATCTATCGCCATACCGGTGACCGCCAGGTGATCGCCGAGAACCTGCCCACCATGCTGCGCTATCTTTCCTATGCCACGACCCGGCGGGATGCACGCGGCCTGTGTGCCTATGGCCTGGGGGACTGGCTGGATCCTGTGCGCTGGGATCACGAGGGCCATTTCGCCGCCCCGCTGGAATTGACCGACACGGTCATGCTCTATGACTGCGCCAAAAAGGCCGCCTTCCTGTTCCGGGAGCTGGGCCGCGCACCGGAGGCCGCTTTTGCCGAACAGGTCGCATCCGACTTCCGCACGGCCGTGCGGGAGCACCTGATCGACTTCACGACTATGACGGCGGCAGGGAACTGCCAGACCTCCCAGGCCTTCTGCATGGCTACCGGCATTTTTGATGAGGCGGAATTCCCTGCGGCCGGGCGGCGCCTGCTGGAACTGTTCCATGAGGCGGGGGACCTGAACGCCTGCGGCATGATCGGCCTGCGCTATATCTTCCATATGCTGGATCGCATCGGCGCCTGCGACTTAGGTTACCGCGCTATCGTATCGTCGGATCGCCGGGGCTATGGCTCCTTCATCCGGCAGGGGGCGACCACACTGCTGGAAGAGTTCCAGTTTGAAGACGGCCGCGGCATCAGTTCCCAGAACCACCACTTCTTTGGAGATATCCTGTCGGTCATGATCCAGGAATACGCCGGCCTGCGGCCCAACCCCACTTGTCAAGACCCCCAGTCCTTCGCCGTTGCACCGTATTTCGTGACGGATCTGTCACACGCGCAGGCGTCCTATGGCACAGCCACCGGGGAACTGTTCGTGCGTTGGGAGCGGCAGGGGGAGGCCATTTCCCTGACCGTGCGTGTGCCGCAGGGCATGCACGGCACGGTGCAGTTGCCGGACGGCTGGCAGACGGATGGGAACCCTGCCCTGGGGGCAGGGGAATACGTCCTGACCGTGACCCGTACCCATTGATCGCGCGGCGGATGCCCCGCGGAAAGATCGTAGTAAGGAGGCCCTATGGCGCAACTGGTATTTGCCCGTAAAGAGATGAAGTTTGAGGTGCCCGCACCGCAGTACAGCGCGTTCCTTGCCGCGGTGCAGGAGCGCCTGCGCCCGGATGCCTACGGCCTCTATACGGTCTGCAATCTCTATTATGATACGGATATCTTCAACCTGATCCGCATGTCCATGGATCGCCCGGTGTATAAAGAAAAACTGCGGGTGCGCAGTTACGGCGTCCCCACGCCGGAGAGCCAGGTGTTCGTCGAGATCAAGAAGAAGTACGAGGGGATCGTCTATAAGCGGCGGGAGTCGCTTTCCTACCGTGAGGCCTGCGCTTTTTTGGAGGAAGGGGCATATCCCGCGGCGCATGACTCGCAGATCATGCGGGAACTGCAATACTTCCTGCAGATGCATCGCCCTTCTCCCAAACTGTTCTTAGCATATGACCGCATGGCCTTTGCCGGGCAGGGGGAGGAGAGCGACCTGCGCCTGACGCTGGACCAGAACATCCGCTACCGCATACACGATGTGGCACTCTCCCAGGGGATGGAAGGGGAGCCGCTGTACGAAAAAGACTTCCACCTTATGGAGATCAAAACGGCGGGGGCCATGCCCCTGTGGCTGGCGGCACTGCTGTCACAATATGGCATCCGCCGTATCAGCTTTTCCAAATATGCCCGCATTTATGAAAAAGAGTGCCGGGCGGGGCGGCTGTGCCCCTGTCCTGTGTCCTGATGCGAGAGCGGGGCGCCCGATAGACGGGCGCCCCGCTCTTGCGGAGATGGGCCGGGGAGACTGATAATGCAGTTTTGCATACAAATGGGGAACAATCCTGCAC
>CAYXDB010000137.1:0-3219 GCA_964463735.1 uncultured Ruminococcus sp.
GCAGGCGGCGCCGCCTGCCCCACTGCCGCATTGTATCTCCCGGCAATGTACAGAAAGTCACCCGTCTAGCAAGAACGGGTGACTTTCCGCATGCGGGCAGGGGTCTTGCCGTCAAGCTCTCTTCTTTGCCAGCACTTCCCGTGCGCGGGCGGCAATATCCGGCGCCGTCAAATGCATATAGGTCAGCAATTCATTGGCGGTCCCGGAACGGCCATAGCGATCCGGCACGCCTACGCGGGCCATCGGGGTCGGGCACTGCTCTGCCAGCAGTTCGGCCACGGCGCTCCCCAGCCCGCCGATGACGCTGTGTTCCTCTACGGTGACGATGGCGCCCGTTTCACGCGCGGCGCGCAACAGCAGTTCCTCATCCAGCGGCTTGATCGTGGCGATGTTCAGCACGCGGGCAGAGATGCCCTCCTCCTGCAACAGTTTCTGCGCCTCCAGCGCGATATGCACCATATAGCCGGTCGCCACCAGCGTCACATCCGTGCCGTGCACCAGTTCTTCTCCGCGGCCGATGGCAAAATCGTCACATCCCGCAGTGTGGAAGATGGGGGCGGCCTGGCGCCCCAGGCGGATATACACCGGCCCGTTATAGAGCAGGGCGGCCTTGACAGCGGCGGCTGTCTCCGGTCCGTCTGCCGGGTTCAGCACGACCATACCGGGGATGGTGCGCATCAGGGCGATGTCCTCATTGCACTGGTGCGTGGCACCGTCTTCCCCTACCGTCACGCCGGCGTGTGTAGCGGCGATCTTGACATTCAGATGCGGGTACCCTACCGAATTGCGCACCTGCTCATAGGCGCGGCCGGCGGCAAACATGGCAAAGGAACTGGCAAAGGGGACGACGCCGGTCGTTGCGATACCGGCCGCCACCGAGATCATATTGCCCTCTGCAATGCCACAGTCAAAGAAGCGGTCCGGATAGGCTTTTTTGAACATGCCGGTCTTAGTTGCGGCGGCCAGATCGGCATCCAGCACCACAAAATCATAGGTGGCGCCCAGTTCTACCAGCGCCTTGCCATAGGCCTCCCGTGTTGCGATCTTATCTGCCATCTTATACCTCCTCCAGCTCTGCCATAGCGGCGGCATACTGCTCGGCATTCGGCGCCGTGCCGTGCCATCCTACCTGGTTCTCCATGAACGAAACGCCCTTGCCCTTGACCGAACGGGCGATGATCGCCGTGGGCTTCCCCTTGCAGGCGCGGGCGGCCGCCAGGGCGTCGGCGATCTGTGTGAAATCATGTGCGTCGATGTGCAGCACATTCCACCCAAACGCCTCAAACTTTTTATCATGCGGGGTCGGGTCCATGACCTGTGCGATCGGGCCGTCGATCTGCAACCCGTTCCAGTCGATAAACGCGACCAGATTATCCAGGTGATAATGCGCGGCGAACATCGCCGCCTCCCAGACCTGCCCTTCTTCGCTCTCGCCATCCCCCAGCACCGTGTAGACACGGTAATCCGCGCCGGTGTACTTGGCGGACAGGGCCATGCCGCAGGCGGCAGAGATGCCCAGCCCCAGAGAACCGGTGGACATATCCACCCCGGGCGTCCCCTTCATATCCGGGTGGCCCTGCAGGTAAGAATCCAGTTTACGCAGCGTGCACAGGTCCTCCCGCGGGAAGAAGCCGCGCTCTGCCAATGTGGCATACAGTGCCGGTGCCGTGTGCCCCTTGGAGAGGACGAAGCGGTCGCGCCCCGGCATCCGCGGGTCCTTGGGGTCGATATGCATTTCTTCAAAATACAGATAGGTGAGTATCTCCGCGATGGAGAGAGAGCCGCCGGGATGCCCAGACGCGGCGTGATAGGTACCTGTCAGGATCCCGCGGCGCACCTGCCGTGCGGTCTCCTTGAGCGATGCCAATTTAGTCTGTTCCATAAGATCCTCCGCTTTTTGCATGATTCACTGCTTTCCTGTTCTATTGTACACGAAATACACAGGATTGTCAAGGCTTTTTGCCCCGGCGGCGCAAAAAAGGGACTGCACGAACAGGTGCGTGCAGTCCCTTCCCTTACGGGGTGAATTACTTTACTTCGACTTCAGCGCCGGCAGCCTTCAGCTCCTCAGCGATCTTGTCAGCCTCTTCCTTGGAAACGCCTTCCTTCACGGTCTTGGGTGCGCCCTCGACCATCTCCTTGGCTTCCTTCAGGCCCAGGCCAGTGATGCCACGAACGGCCTTGATAACATCCAGCTTCTTATCGCCGAATGCCTTCAGCACGACATCAAACTCGGTCTTCTCTTCAGCAGCCGGAGCAGCAGCGCCGCCAGCCACAGCAGCCACAGCCACAGGAGCTGCGGATACACCAAACTCTTCCTCGATAGCTTTAACGAGGTCGGACAGTTCCAGGATCGTCAGACCCTTGATCAGATCGATGATCTGAGTAGACTTCTCATTTGCCATAGTAGTATACCTCCAAAAATATTACAATATTTGTTTTGTTTCAGGAAGATCAGGCTTCCTGTGCAGCGGGCTCTTCGGCACCGTTCTTGTCCACGACGCTCTGCAGGGCATAAGCCAAGTTGCGCATAGGACCGGTCAAACTGCCGAGGATCCGTGCGATCATCGTCTCTCTGGACGGGATAGTAGCGAGTTCCTCGACCTTAGCGGCATCGATCACCGCACCGTCTAAGAAACCGGCCTTGATGGAGAAGCTCTCCACCTTGTCAGCATAAGCTTTTGCGATCTTGGCGGGCGCGATCGGATCTTCACCACTGATGGCGATAGCGGTCATGCCTTCCAGATATTGCTTCATATCACCGTAGCCGACTTCCTCGCACGCGCGTGCCGTCATGGTATTCTTCATGACCATGTACGTAACGCCTGCCGCACGGAACTCTTTCCGCAGCTGCGTGTCTGCCTCTACCGTGATGCCCTGATAGTTGACCACCACGCCGGACTGAGCGGCGCGCAGTTTCTCGACCAGGTCAGCAACGATTGCCTGCTTTTGCTCCAGAATCTGTTTGCTGGGCATTTGGTTCACCTCCGTATCAAATAAAAAATCCCTCTCCCGCTGTGCACACAGACCAAGGAAAAGGATAACATATCATATAAATATATTAACGCTTCACCTCGGCAGGAAAGTGCATGCACCTTTACGGGAACCTGCTGTCTTAGGATTAACGATTCTATTATACACATTTTTTCTGTTTTGTCAAGACTTTTTCGCAAATTTATCGCCCCTTTTGCAAAAAAGTTTTCCCCGGCCGAAAAAGGC
>CAYXDB010000138.1:0-3183 GCA_964463735.1 uncultured Ruminococcus sp.
GCCATAGGCTTTCCTCCGTGTAGTCGTTCTTTGCCTATATTGTAGCAAAAGCAGGGGGCGATGTCAAGGAGAAAGATGATCAGAAATCACATGTTTTGCGCCACGGGAGCATGTCTGTGCCACAGGGGCGTGGTAGAATAGAGGTATCTTGATAAAGGAAGCAGGCATCATGTTCTGGTTACTGGCATTTTCTATCGTGGTCGCATCGTGCAACAGTGTTATGCTGCATCGGGCGCAGTTGGACGGGCGCGGTGCCCTGTATCAATATAACTGGATATGTGCGGCGGTCTGGTGCCTGCTCCTGTTTTTGTGGAACCGCGGGCAGCTGCATCTGGACGGGACCGTTTGCCTCTTCGGCCTTCTGTATGGGGTGACGCAGGCGCTGTTCATCCTGTTCAAAACGGCGGCCATGCACGCCGGCCCCGTCTCTGTTACGACGCTGGTGGGGAACTGCTCGATCCTTTTGTCGATCCTTGCCTGCCTTCTCCTCTGGCAGGAGCCGGCCACGTGGGGGGATGCCGCAGGGCTCATCCTGTTCTTTATCGGGATCTTTTTATCCACCTATTGTCATTCTGGGCAAGGGCATACCCGCGCGTGGAAGATCTATGTGATCCTGTTCTTCCTCTGTGCGGCAGGGGTCGGCCTGACCTTTAAGGCGTTTGCCAAAAGCGGGGGGAGCGATCGGGCTGGAGACATGATGCTGGTCTCGGCGCTCGTCATGCTGTTCTGTTATACCGGGCTGTGCCTTTTCACTGCGCGCAGAACGCGGGGGGAGAGCAAGCCCCCGCGCGGCCGGGACCTCAGAAGTTTTCTGATCTATGCGCTCATCTCCGGCGTGCTCAGCTGTTTGTATAATCGGGTAAACTTATATTTGTCCGGCGCCATGGACGGGGTGATATTCTTCCCCGCCTTCAACGGGGGTGTGGTCTTTTTGTCCGCGCTGCTCGGCATCCTGCTCCTGCGGGAGAAGATGACCCTGCGCCAGGGGATAGGGATCGGCGTGGGGATCCTTGGCATTTGCATGATAGGAATTTTTTGATAAAGGAGCCATAAAATGATCGAATTTGCGCACAAACTGCCTGCCATGAATATCGATGGCAAACACAACGGCACGTACAACAACCGGGAATTGGGCTTTCCCTCTGTCCTGACCACGACAGACCCGAAACTGGGGCTGTTTTTGCACGATATGCGGAGCAATATCTATGCTGACCGCGCCCTTGTACTGGTGGATGGGAAGATCCTTGCCACGAATAAGAACTGGATCCGAGATCATGTCCACGTGATGAAGGCCATGCGCCATTGGGAATACGACCTCCATTCTTTTCTGAACTTCATTATCGAAACACAGCGGGAGGATGGACAGTATTATGAATTGATCAAGCAGCTGGATGACCGGCACTGGAGCTTTGTCAACGAAGACTGCTATATCATGTATCCGGAGGACAATGTGGCGCTCGTCCGGCTGGAGCTGGAGGCAGACATTGAGTATCTGGTGGTGGAAGGGGCCGTATACCTTTACAGGACCACCGGGGACGATGCATGGCTGGCCCATGTCCTCCCCCATCTGGAAAAGGGGATCGAATATATCACGCACGATCCGAAGCGCTGGGATGCAGAGCACGGGCTGGTCAAGCGCCCCTTCACCATCGACACCTGGGATTTCACCTACCTGCCGGATGCCGGGATCAACCGCCGCATCGAGCTGCACACGCCCATGTCCATCATGCACGGGGATAATTCCGGCGTGTATCAGGCCATGCACCAACTGGCCTGGTTGAACCGCCGCCTGGGGCAGGAGGAAAAGGCCCTGGCATGGGAAGAGCGCGCCGCCGTATTACGGGAGAATATGTTCCGCCATTTGTGGAACGGGAGATTCTTCCGCCACCAGTTGCATCTGGGGCATGCGGGGCTGGATGATAAAGAAGAGGAACGGCTGTCCCTTTCCAACACCTATGATATCAACCGGGGCGTGACCGATATGGCAGAGTCCCGCGCGATCATCGAAGAATATATGCGCCGCCGGGAGAGCACGACCTGCTTTGCCGAGTGGTTCTCCATCGATCCGCCCTATGAAAAATTCGGCAACTGTACGCCGGGCGGATATGTCAATGGGGCAATCTCTCCCTTCACCGCCGGAGAATTGGCCAAGGCCGCCTTCCAGCATGGGTACGAATCCTATGGGTGGGATATCATCCAGCGCTTTATACAGTTGGTGGAACGGGACGGGACGATCTATTTCCTGTATGATACAGACAGCACCCCTCAGCCGCAGGGCGGCCCCAGCGCCTGGGGCGCGGCGGCACTGGTCAGCGCGGTCGATGAAGGACTGGCCGGTATCGAGGACATAGGCGTCCGCTATGATGAGATCCGCTTCTCCCCCCGTTTCCCCGTCACATACTATACCGAGTTGCGCTATCTGACCGGATACGAAGTATCTGGGACGCTGGTCGATGTGCGGTACATCCTGACCGATGCGGGGATGCGCTATGATGTCTACTCTCCGGCCAAACGGATACAGGCACACATCCTGCTCCCCGCCGGGAAAACGTGCCACCGCCTGCTGCTGGACGGGCAGGATGCCGCGTTCACCACGGAGCAGATCGGTACCTCTACGTATGTAAATGTCACTTGCCCGGCCGATGGCAAGATGTCTTTTGAGATCCTGTTCTGATACAGCAAAACAAAGGGGTTGTCTCATTAAGCCCGTTGCGTAACCTTCGCATGGCCTCCCTCCGAGAGTCGGTGTATGGCGCTCTTTTTTGCCTCTCTCCAGGAGGAAGGCCACAGGGGACAATGGTTCCTTTGGCGAAATTTACATTTTGGTTCTGCGGACAGTCGAGGACGCCTGTCCCTACAGTTTAGGAGTCTCATGAGCCTTAGCTTTTCTGTTTCCTTTGCCGCTCTCTCGTGGCCTCCCTCCGGGCGCGGAAGGAGCCTACGCTGAGCCTCCCTCCGGGAGGGAGGTGGTGAGCGCAGCGAACCGGAAGGAGCAAGCGTACCTCAATGCTAGGTTTCTTGTAGGTTTTATAAGCCTTATGCACCATGGCCATCAGCCTCTAACTACCTACGATAAACCATCGGCGCACCTACGCAGGCTCCTTCCGTCACGCCGCAGGGCGGCGCGACACCGTCTCCCTGCGGGTCGGTCACGCCGCGGCTCTGACATGCCCCCGGCATGTC
>CAYXDB010000139.1:0-3040 GCA_964463735.1 uncultured Ruminococcus sp.
CCGCTATGACCGTTAGCCTATCACCACCTACGATAAACCATCGGCGCACCTACGCAGGCTCCTTCCGGTTCGCTGCGCTCACCACCTCCCTCCCGGAGGGAGGCCTGTATTGCGCGGCTCCTTCCGTGACCGCAGGGAGGCAGCAGAAAAGCCGAGAGCACATAGACGCGCAAACTGTAGGGACAGGCGTCCTCGACTGTCCGCAAAATTTCCTCCGCTGATTTTTGCGACAATAACGCGTGTGAAGGAAATGGATGCTTGTCCCTACAATGTAATTTCAGAAGTTCCTCCACGGGCAGTCGAGGACGCCTGTCCCTACGAAAAAAGCCCCCGTGGCCTCCATCTGGGAACGGAAGGAGTCGTTTCCAGATGGAGGCCCTGTTTTTCGTGCCCTTTCTACTCCCGGATAGCGACATAGGGAACGCGGCGGGCTGACGAGACAGCCTCATTTTTTGCGTACCGTATGCTCCCGTGCTGGCCCCAAAAAGCCGCAAATGCTTGACAAAGCCCTGCTTATCTGCTACAATGGAGAGGATCTATAATGCAAAGGAGATGCCTCGATCATGATAGAAAAAGAACATGTCCTCCCTGTCCGGATACTCCGCCAGACCGGGGATGTGACCCACGCCGAGAACCTGATGCTCCCCTTCCCGCGCCAGATCCCGGTGTATTGGGGGGAGCCGGCCATCCCCACCGCGTGCCTGCGGGGGCGCTCTTCCCTGCTGCTGGATTTTGGCCGTGAGATGCGTGGCGGCCTGGGGATCGCCTGCCGCCGGGCACACAGCGCGGCGGGGAGCACGGCGCACCTGCACATCCGCTTTGGCGAATCGGCCGCGGAATGCTGTGCCTCTTTAGGCGAGAAGGGCGCCTGCAATGACCACTCCCCGCGGGACTTTTCCATCCCGCTGGTGAGCATGTCCTACGGCATCTGGGGGCAGACCGGCTTCCGCTTTGCCCTGCTGGAAGTGGAGGACGCCGACGCCGAGATACAGCTACGTGCTGTGACCGCCGAGGGGGACATCCTCTCCCTGCCCACCCGCTACGTCTACACCGGCGCCGACCCGCTGGTGCAACAGATCTATGAGACGGCCAAGCGCACCATCGATCTGTGCGCCGCCGGGGAATATGTCTGGGACGGCATCAAGCGCGACCGCCTCGTCTGGATCGGCGATATGCATCCGGAGATGCTGGCGCTCTGCACCCTCTATGGGCGCACCGAAGTGTTTGAAAACTCCATGCGCCTGCTGATGGAGACCACCCCGGCCGGTGAATGGATGTGCGGGATAGACACCTATTCTGCCTGGTGGATCATCTGCCTGTCCGACTATGTGGCACGCACCGGGGCAACAGAATTTGCCCGCCCCCTGATCCCCTATGCCCAGGGCATTTTGCGCCAGGTGCTCGCCCTCGCCCAGGAGGACGGAGAACTGCTCCCCGCCGGCAGGACCCTGGTGGACTGGCCCACCCACGAAAAGCCGGACGAGATGGCCGGGCGGCAGGCCATCTTCCTCTACATGGCGGAGCGTGCCGTCACACTGCTGGACGCCCTGGGGGAGGATACCGCGGTCGCCCAGGAACTGCGCCGCCGCCTGCAACGCAAGGAGATCCGCGTCACGCACGCCATGCAGGTCGCCGGGCTGAAATTCATGGCGACGGGTTCTCTGCCGCCGGAGGATGTGGCCCTGCTGGAGCGCCTGGGGGCGGACGGGATGTCCACCTTCATGAGTTACTATATCCTGACCGCCTATGCGCACTATTTCGGCCGTGACCGTGCCCTTTCCCTCATGAAAGAGTATTACGGCGGCATGCTCTCCCGCGGTGCCACCACCTTCTGGGAGGATTTCCATCTTTCCTGGCTGGATGGCGCTGGCCGCATCGATGCCCTGCCCCAACCGGGTGAGCGCGACCTGCACGGTGACTACGGCGACTATTGCTACATCGGATACCGCCATTCGCTCTGCCACGCCTGGTCCACCGGCGTCCTGGCCTTTATGGCAGAACAGGAGGCGTGAACGTGCTGGCCAATTATCACACACACACCGCGCTCTGCCATCATGCGACCGGCACGGCACGCGAATATATCGAGGCGGCCATTGCCCGCGGCCTGACCACACTGGGCTTTGCTGACCACGCGCCCATCCCCTATCCACCGGGCCATGCCCCGTCCGGGAGCCGCATGACGCCGGAGCAGTTACCGTACTATGTGGATACCCTGCTGGCATTGCAGGAAGAATACCATGCGCAGATCACCCTGCACATCGGGCTGGAGGCCGAATATTTCCCCACGCGTTGGGAAGCCCTGCTGGCCCTCCTGCGCCCCTACCCGATCGAATATCTGATCCTGGGACAGCACTATTACGGGGCGGAGGACGAGGAGACGACACACGCCTTTTTTCCCTGCGCGGAGGAAGATGCCCTGGCCGCGCACACGGCCCGCACCATCGCGGGGATGCGCACCGGCGCCTTTACCTATGTGGCGCACCCGGATGTCTTCAACTTTGTTGGAGACGTGGCCGTATACCGGCGCTACGCCCGCCAGATCTGCCAGGCGGCGAAAGACATGGATATCCCCTTAGAGATCAATCTGCTGGGGATGGCCGATGGGCGCAACTATCCCAATCGCGCCTTCTGGGAAGTGGCGGCCGACATGGGCTGCACCACCGTGCTGGGCTGTGATGCCCACTCCCCCGCGCGGGTCGCCGTCCCGCAGGAACTGGAGCAGGCCGCCGCCTGGTGCCGCGACCTGGGGTTGCGCCCCCTGCCGCAGCTCCCCTCCTTCCGCCCGCTCTTCTCCTGATACCTCTCGATCCCGCATCCCTTAAATACCCTATCCCTACGTAGCGGCAAAGCCGCTGGATGGCGAAGAACACCATCCAGCGGCTTTTATTTCTGCAAAAAATATTGAAATGGGCGGAATTTTTCTTGACAAACGAACATAACCGCAGTATAATACAGGTGATCAAAGGAACAGGAGAATGAAAATTCTCTTTTTTCAGCCCAGCAAGTTAGCCATCGCTAACCGCAAAGCAAAAAGGCATCA
>CAYXDB010000140.1:0-2949 GCA_964463735.1 uncultured Ruminococcus sp.
TAACATGCCCTTATAGGGCTGAGCAAGCCACCGGCTTAGCCGGTGGTTATGACTGTTAGGCCGCGGCGTGACGGAAGGAGCCTGCGTAGGTGCGCTAATGGTTTATCGTAGGTAGTTAGAGGCTGATGGCCATGGTGCATAAGGCTTATAAAACCTACAAGAAACCTAGCATTGAGGTACGCTCGCCCCTTCCGGTTCGCTGCGCTCCCCACCTCCCTCCCGGAGGGAGGCTGTTTTCACGCCGCCGCTTACTGTCTCCCTGCGTGTCAGTTTTTCTTTTTGCCTACGCAGATTGTCTGGGAGGTGGGGTGGCCGCGGTGCAGGGCCAGGGGCGCGGTCTGCCCTTCTGCGGAGACGGTATATTCGCCATAGAAACCGCGGAAGTCGGCGTACCCGGCTTCGTCGGTGTGCAGGGTCAGGGAGGTGTGCCAGGTCTTGTGGAACAACTCGTGCAGGGCAAGGGCCGCCTTTTTGGGCGTCAGATCATGGTGCCACAGGCCGCCGCGGCAGTTGTTCTCCATCCCATCGGGGGGAGCGTTGTAGGCATATCCTTCCACCGTGTTCCAATAGACGACGGTCTGCACGGCGGGGTGCGAGAACCAGATACGGTACAGCAGGCGCAGCATGTCGGCTTGCAGTTCTTCAAATTCTTCACCTTCCCCGAAGGTCGGGACCGTCACCTCAGTGATCTCCAGCGGGCGCCCGAGCGTCGCCATCAGATCCAGCCCCTGGAAGTAGCGCAGGGGATCCAGCATGTGTACGCCCGCGCGTACCGAGGCCTCGTATTCCTGCGGCGTGTGGGCGGAAGCACCGGTGAACTGGTGGTTCTGCAGGCCGATCTTGTCTATGCGTGCGCCGCGTGCCAGTAGGCCCTCACACAGCAGATAGTAGGGGTGGACATACCCCTGTGTGACTAATTGCCCCGAGGTCTCCACCGCTTCGTTGATGACCAGCGTCTCCTGCGGCAGGTATTTTTCCGCCAGGGAAAAAGCCCAGTCGCACACGTGGCGCTCCCCACACAGCCCGGTGGCCTGGTCGCCCCACCAACCGGCCCATATCTGCTCATTGATCACCTCAAATTCTGTCAGGCGGCCGGCATAGCGCTCCGCGATCTGGCGCACGCGTTCTTCGTAACGCGCCTTGACGGCGTCGCGCGGCAGTTCCTTCAACCATTGCGGGACGAATTTGTCATATACCAGGCAGTGCAGTTTGCCACCTATGCCGCTCTCGTTACAATAATCCAGGCACAGATCCGGTGCCGGGCGGCGATAGACCTTGGCACTGTCACGCGCGTAGCGCGGCTGTCCTTCCACCGGTTCCAGCCCGTCCCAGTAAAAGGGGATGGTGGCCAGATTGAAATACTCCCGGAAAAAGGCGCGGTAGGTCGCGTTGTCCTCCGGCTTTTGAAATCCATCCAGCAGGAACAGGTTTGCCCCGTATTGGAAATCATGCGTCTGTTGCTCCACCTGCACGGCCCGGCCGGCCAGCGGGCGCCCCTGCGCATCCAGCAGGCGCAGGCGGGCATAGCCCTTGCGGTTCTGCTCGATCCCTTCTTCGATGCGGGCATCGATCGCGTCGCGGTCTTTTTGGTAAGCCGCCTCGTACAGGGCACGGCATTCTTTTGCGTCCATCTCGTTCTCCTTATCTTTTACCCCCGTGGGGGCGATCTATCTTTATTGTAGCCTATCCGGCAGGCACATGCAAGGGAGAATGCGACTGCAAAAGTGCATTTTTCAACGGCCGCGCCGTCCGCCTGCCCACATCGGCACGGGGGGCGCGACTTTTCCCCTGTACCACGGGTCAGTGCGCGCGGCGCCTGCGTTAAAATGGAAAAGATCGCCATGCGGCACGAAAATTGTCAGGTATCGTTTATCGCCGTGCCGCGCACAATGAAGAAGGAAAAGATCACACGCAGAAAGGTGGGCGCCACCGCCCACAGGTATGGATATGAAAAGAAATACGCATCGTCTCCTTCGCCCCCTTGCCCTCGCACTGGCGCTCGTTTGCGCCCTTCTTTCTCCCGTGACGTCGCTTTCCGCACAGGCGGATGCGACACACGGGTCGGCTCTGCCGGTCAGCGGCACGGTACCCGAGAAACTGATCCCCGGCGGCATGCCCTTTGGCGTGCGCCTGCGCACCGCGGGCATCCTGGTCGTGGGGCTGTCCGAGATACAGGTCAATGGCCGCGCCGTCCGCCCGGCCTATGACGCCGGGGTCCGCCCGCGGGATATTTTGCTCTCTATCGACGGTACCGCGCTCTCCTCCGCGGAGGAAGCCACCCAGCGCATCGCCGCGGCCAAGGGCCAGCCCGTCCGCCTTACCCTGTCCCGGAACGGGCAGGAGCAGACCCTGACCGTCACACCGCAGAAGTGCGATACGGACGGGCAGTATCGTTGTGGCCTGTGGTTGAAGGATTCTACCTCCGGCATCGGCACCGTGACGTTCTTATACCCGGACAGCGGCCTCTTCGGCGGGCTGGGGCATGGCATCTGTGACAGTGAGACGGGTGCCCTGATGCCGCTCTCCCACGGGCAGATCCTGGATGTGCGCATCCACGGGGCGATCCGGGGCACCGCGGGCCGACCGGGCGAATTGCAGGGCACCTTTACCGGCCAGCGGCTGGGAAAACTGGTCAGCAACAGCGAGTGCGGCGTCTGCGGCATCCTGCACGAAACGCCGCAGACGAAGTATGGCGCCCTGCCGGTCGCCACAGCGGCCGAGGTACAGCCGGGCGCGGCCGTCATTCTTTGCACGCTGGGCGATGACGGGATCGGCGAATACGCAGTGGAGCTCTCCAGCCTGGATCCGGCATCCGACCGCCCCACCCGCTCTTTTGTGGTGCACGTGACCGACCGCACCCTCCTCTCCCGCACCGGGGGCATCGTGCAGGGGATGTCCGGCTCTCCCATCTTGCAGAATGGGAAGATCGTGGGCGCCGTCACACACGTG
>CAYXDB010000141.1:0-2890 GCA_964463735.1 uncultured Ruminococcus sp.
GATCTGGGCAATGGAGCGGGGGGCCACCCACTTTACCCACTGGTTCCAGCCCATGACCGGCATCACCGCCGAAAAGCACGACAGTTTTATCGAGCCGGCCGCGGATGGCCAGATCATGATGAAGTTCTCTGGGAAGTCCCTTGTGCGTGGAGAGCCGGACGCTTCCTCCTTCCCCAATGGGGGGCTCCGCGCCACGTTTGAAGCGCGCGGCTACACCGCCTGGGACCCGACTTCCCCGGCCTTCGTGCGGGACCACACCCTCTATATCCCCACCGCCTTCTGCTCCTTTGGTGGGGACGCATTGGATAAAAAGACCCCCCTCCTTCGCTCCATGGAATGCCTGCGCAACGCCGCCCGGCGGATCATGACGCTGTTCGGCAAGACCGACATCGGCACGATCAATCCCACGGTGGGCGCAGAGCAGGAATATTTCCTCATCCCGGAGGAACTGTTTATGGCGCGGCCGGACCTGCGGATGTGCGGCCGGACCCTCCTGGGGGCCAAACCGCCCAAAGGCCAGGAACTGGGGGACCATTATTTCGGTGCGATCAAGCCCTGCGTCAAGGCCTTTATGGAGGAACTGGACGAGGAACTGTGGAAGCTGGGCACTATGGCCAAGACCGAGCACAACGAGGCCGCCCCCTGCCAGCACGAGCTGGCCCCCATCTTCTGCACCACCAACATGGCCTGCGACAACAACCAGCTGACCATGGAGATGATGAAGCGGATCGCCAGCCACCATGGCCTGGTATGCCTGTTGCACGAAAAGCCCTTTGCCTACGTCAACGGCTCCGGCAAGCACAACAACTGGTCCATCTCGACCTCCCACGGCATCAACCTGTTGGAGCCGGGCGACTCACCGGAGGACAACGCGCAATTCCTCCTGTTCCTGTCGGCGGTGATCGCCGCAGTGGACGAATACGCCGACCTGTTGCGCATCTCGGTCGCCGAGGTGGGGAACGACCACCGCCTCGGCTCCAACGAAGCGCCCCCGGCGATCCTGTCCATGTTCCTCGGGGACGACCTGACCGAGATCTTTGAATGCCTGTGTGAAGGGCGGGTATACGACCGGCACGAGACCGTCAGCCTGGACATCGGCGCAAGCGTCCTCCCCAAACTGCCCAAGGATAACACCGACCGCAACCGTACCTCCCCCTTCGCCTTCACCGGCAATAAATTTGAGTTCCGCATGCTGGGCGCCTCCTGCTCGATCGCGGACGCCAACATCGTCCTGAACACCATCGTATCCGAGATGCTGGACCGTTTCTCCGACCGGCTGGAAAAGGCAGAAGATTTTCAGGCGACGGTCAAAGACATCGTGTGCGAAACGTATCGGGCGCACCGCCGCATCATCTTCAATGGGAACGGCTACTCCGCGGAGTGGAAAGAAGAGGCCGCCCGCCGCGGCCTACATAATTACCCCACGGCCGTGGAGGCGATCCCCCATCTGGTGGACCCGGCCAATGTCGCCCTGTTTGAAAAACACGGCATCTTTACCGCGGCAGAACTGCGCTCCCGCTGTGACATCATGCTCAGCAACAGCGCCAAGGTGATCGCCATCGAGGCCAACACCCTGACGCAGATGGTGCACCGCCAGATCCTGCCCGCTGTACAGCGGCACCAGCAGGCGCTGGTCTCCCTCTGCCTGCAAAAGCAACAGCTGGGCCTCTCCCACGGGGCGGAGCAGGAGGAACTGGATCACGTTTCCCACCTGTATGACCAGATCTATACCGCACTGCATGCCCTCTCCGCGACCCTGGAACAGGCGCAGACGGTGGAAGACCTGCAAACACGCGCCACCCGGCACAGCCAGGACGTGCGCGCCGCCATGGATACACTGCGCGCGGCCTGTGACGAAGCGGAGACCGTCCTCCCTGCCGATCTCTGGCCCCTGCCCACCTATACCGACATCCTCTTTTATTGAGGGCGCCGCACAGCGTCTGAAAAACAGGCCCTTCCGCCTAAGAGCGACCATCCCAATCATACAAAAAGAGGAAAGACCAATGATCCCATCCCACATTACCTTTGAAACAGATGATATCATCCGGATCCACCTGGAATCTGGCGTCATCAAAACGTGCGTATTTTTGGTAAAGAACGGCGCCGACTACACGATGATCGATGCAGGGCTGGACGAGGGAACGACCAAAGAGCAACTGCTCCCCGCTCTGCAAAGGTTGCAGATCCCGTGCGCGGCCATCAAGACCCTGTGCCTGTCGCACGCACACTTCGATCATGTCGGTGGCCTGTCTTCTCTGTTGCCCTGCATCCCGCAGGCGCAGATCTTCGCCGGTCAAAAACTGACGGATGCAACAGCAATGTTGTACGACGGGCTCTGCCTCGCGTCTTTGCAGGCCGTGCACGTGCCCGGCCACACCCGCGACAGTTACGGATTCTTCGATCGGCGGACGGGCTCATTGATCAGCGGGGATGCGATCCAGCTGTGGGGGGTCGGCGATTTCGGCGTCAGTGCCGAATGCCCGGAGGAATACTTGCCCACGCACGAAAAATTATTAAAGATGCCGATCGAAAACATCTTCACCTCACACTATTACGACTTTTTGGGCATCCGGGCGATCGGGAAAGATGCCGCCCGCCGCTACATCACCGAAAGCATGCAGGATTTCAGCACCTTCGTCGCCTTCATCCAAAGCCATAGCCAGACCACACAGGACCCGGTCGTGCTGGCGCAGCTCTTTGCAAAGGAACACAAGGACCACCCCAAAATGCAACCGGGCGCGATCGCAAATATCCTACAGTATCTCCCCGCATAACATGCGCCAAAGCAAAAGGGGCTGTCGCAAATGGGATCTTGAGATAGATCCATAAAAATGCAGTCATAACCACCGGCTAAGCCGGTGGCTTGCTCAGCCCTATAAGGGCATGTTAC
>CAYXDB010000142.1:0-2887 GCA_964463735.1 uncultured Ruminococcus sp.
ACATTTGCACGCAGTTACCTGCCATGCCGGTGAGCTCTTACCTCGCCTTTCCATCCTTACCGCGGCATGCCGCGGCGGTTTATTTCTGTTGCACTTTCCCTGGGGTCACCCCCGGCGGATGTTATCCGTTACCCTCGCCCTGTGAAGCCCGGACTTTCCTCACGGTAAGACCTTTCGGCATGATACCGCGCGACCGCACCGTCCACTTGCTAAGATATTATACACCGCGCGGGGCGATTTGTCAATCGGCTTTTGCGTTTTTTATCATAGGCAGGGGGGCGATCACGCTGGCGGCCAGCATGGTGACGATGATCTCCGGGATCATAAAGAGCCCGTTGTAGAACACCGCATAGATGAGCGACAGGCCAAAGCCGGAGAAGTGCGAGAGGATCTGCTGCCCAATGGCATAGAACCCCTCCTGCGAGAAGAACCAGGTGGCATACGTAGAGAAGAAGATCGTGCCGGAGAGGATGTGCACCAGATAGCGGCAGAGCAGTGCCAGCCCAGAACCCAGGACGAGCGCCGGTACCGGTCTGCACCGGTTCCGGAAGATCCCGCCGATGCCGATGACGGTATAGGCGACCAGGTAATCCAGCAGGATGATGCCGCATCCGGCCCATACCCCCATGTAGTTGTCACTGTCCACTGCAAAGAGGGACAGGACATACCCACCGCCCGTCAGGGCGCCCAGCATCAGCTGGATGACGGCATATAGCGTCGATACAAAGAAACCCTGTTTCAGCCCATAGAGATAGGAGACCAGCACGATGGGCAGCATGCTGGCGATGGTGAATCCGCCGCCGAATGGCAGGTTGAGGAAGGGGATCTCGGCGCAAACGAGGGCCAGGACCGTGGCGAGGGCGAGCATGACGGCAGAGACCGTCATCCGGGTGACTTTGGTGTTCATACAAGAACCTCCTAAAATAAAAATTTGCCACACGAACATGATCCGTGGGCAAACCAAAAAAATAAGTACTACCTACGCCGGCATTATCCGTATCAGGTGAAGGGTTCGGGATCGCTCCCGTCTCAGCAAAATTGCACCCCTGACTTGCTATTCAGTTCCTGTGACACAGGTATTATAGCACGATAGAGCCGCGCTGTCAAGAGAAAATGGAGAAAAAGAAAGAAAGTGAGGTGGCACAGATGCCGCTGTGTTATTTGATAGGCGCCGGTGACTGTACCGAACAGGTGCACCCCCGCCCCGGGGATCTTCTCATCGCGGTAGATGGGGGGGCGATGCACCTGCAACGGATGGGGTTGGAGGGGCATCTGTTCGTCGGAGATGGCGATTCCTGCCCCCAGCCACACCGGGCCGGCACGGCCCTTTTGTATCCCACGCGCAAGGATGACACGGATATGCTCCTGGCCTACCGCGCCGGGCGGGAACGGGGCTACCACCGCTTCTGCGTCCTGGGCGGGACCGGCGGGGCGCGCATCGACCATACCGTGGCCAATCTGCAGATGCTCCTGCGTGCGGCACGGGCCGGGGATGAGATGACGCTGGTGTGCGCCGGGCAGATGGCGCAGGTGTTGCACCAAGGAAGCCTGGAATTCCCGGAGAAGCGGCGCGGGTATCTCTCTGTTTTTGCCATGGGGGGCGCGGCTACGGGCGTCACCCTCCGGCACGTCTCCTATCCGCTGGCGGGCGCCACGCTGGAGGAGATCTATCCCTTGGGCGTCAGCAATGCCTTTCTGCCGGGGGAGAAAGCCTGCGTGACCGTGGCGCAGGGCAGTCTGCTCCTGATCTGGGAACAGACGTGGGAAGCATATGAGGAGGAACGGGTGTGAAAAAGTATCAAACGGTCATATTTGACCTGGACGGGACGCTGTTAGACACATTGGCTGACCTGACCGATGCGACCAATGCCGCTCTGCGCGCCTATGCGTATCCGGAACGGACAGCGGCAGAGGTACGGCGCTTCGTGGGGAATGGGGTGCGCCAGTTGATGGTGCGTGCCCTGCCGCAGGGGGAAGATACCCCCCGCTTTGCAGAGATCCTTGCCACATTCAAAGTGACCTATGCCGCGCACTGCCGGGATAAGACCGCCCCGTACCCCGGCCTCCTGCCGCTCCTTGGGCGCCTGCGGGCTTCCGGTGTGCAGGTCGCCGTCGTCTCAAATAAATTTGATGCCGCCGTGCGCGATCTGTGCGATGCCTATTTTTCCGGGCTGATCGATGTGGCAGTCGGGGAATCGCCGGGCGTCGCCCGGAAACCGGCACCGGATACGGTGCTCCGCGCCATGGCGCGCTTGCAGGCTGCACCGGAGAGTACGGTGTACGTCGGGGACTCGGAAGTAGATGTAGAAACGGCCCGCCGCGCCGGTATCCCCTGCGTGTCGGTGCTGTGGGGCTTCCGGGAGCGGGAGACGCTCGCCGCCGCCGGTGCCACCTGCTATGCGCAGGATACAGCAGAACTGGAAGCCCTGCTCTGATGCCGTCTCAGGCACCCCGTGTGTCGTGAAATGCATGCCCGCAAAAGAGGGCATCGCCATCCTCGCGAGAAGAAATAGGGACTGTTGCACTTCATATTATAACATGCCAGCCCCCCCGCGGGTCGGCCACGCCACGGCGGCAAGCGCCCCGGCTATCCGCGGAACAAAAAACACAAATGCCGTAGGGACAGGCGTCCTCGACTGTCCGCAAAATCCCCTCCGCTGATTTTTGCGACATGGCGCACATGATGGGAATGACCGCCTGTCCCTGCGATGCAATTTGCGCATTTCCTTCACGGACAGTCGAGGACGCCTGTCCCTACAGTCCACAAAAAATCACGGCAAAGGGAACCATTTTCCTTCCCGCGGCCTTCCTCCGAAAGCGGAGAGGGGGCAAAATACAGGCCTCCCTCCGGGAGGGAGGTGGCACGCCGCCCTCGCGGCGTGACGGA
>CAYXDB010000143.1:0-2842 GCA_964463735.1 uncultured Ruminococcus sp.
CCATGGTGGGGGTCAGGGTGTTTTCGTTTTCCATACAGATTACCTCCTTTAATTTTTTAAGATCAAAGGACGCAAATCGTCATGGGGCATGCCGAGGGAAGGGTCACATACCCAACGGGTACGCCGGTGGGCGATAATGGGTCCCTTTCACGGCTGGCGCTTTTTCTGCGCAACATCGCCCCACAGGGTTCGCGCCACTGTCATCCGCGTGACTCATTCTTCCCACCTCACTTCTTCAAAAAAATAACAAACCTATTATACCGCAAAAGCGGAGGAATGTAAAGACTTTTTTTTCTTTTCTTCAAAAAAACACTTCAAAAACCGCAGGAAAAGATGTATAATAGGAGCAGAACATATAGGGGGTCATACGCATGGAGCAAAGCGGTGTAGATGAGATCGTAAATATAGAGGTACATGCAGGGGTGTCGGAGACAAAGACAGCGCTCAAACAACTGGAATTTGCGCTCGCCTCGATCCGCGTGCGGGGCGGCCACCTGGTCAAAGTCGTGCATGACGAGACGTTGGGGGCATCCCGCGTGCGCATTCGCAGTGAAATACGGCGGTCGTTGCGTGCCATGAAAAAGGAGGGGCGCATCATCCTGTTCGTGAATGGGGAGGATCTCTCTCTGCAGGATAGCGTCTCCTGCTATCTGGTCGATCGCCGCCCCGGTGTGACCCGCGACCCGGATTGGGCGCAGGGAAATGAGAATATCACGCTGGTGTACTTTTGAAAAGAGCGCCCGGGCGGCAATCAGCCGCCCGGGCGCTCTTTGCATTATCCTGCGTCAGGCTTTGTCGTTGAGATAGTTCACCACATCACCAACAGTGATGAAGGTGTGCAGATCATCATCATCGATGGAAACACCGAATTTCTCCTCGCACAGCAGGATCAGATCTGCCAGTTCCAGAGAGTTGATCCCCAGGTCGTTTGCCAATTCTGCCTCCGGCGTAACGCTTGCAGGCTCCACATTCAGTTCTTCTACCAACAGTGTCTTAACTTTTTCAAACATGATACATGTTCCTCCCATTGATCGTATGATTGTTATTGGATCTTGTAACGAATGATCTTTTTAGATGAATTTTTTTCAAAGGGTTCGTAACGCAACTCAACGTCTGTCATGTGCTTGAAGGATGGCAGTTTGCGATTGATGGCGGTAATGGCACCGCGTATCTGCGTGTAGATCTCGTCAGCAGTCTTCCCGGCAAGGGCAGGGTCTTCCATATTCGGCACCACGATGGCCGTGATAGCCACCTCTGCATGCGCGTCTCCCTCCCGCTTGCGGCCGATAACAACGGCCTCCTGGACCAGGGGGAGTTTGGAAAGATATTCTTCTAACTCTTCGGGGAATACGTTCTTGCCATTGCTCAAAATGATCACATTTTTCTTGCGGCCAGTGATAAAGATATAGCCGTCTTTATCCATGTACCCAATGTCTCCGGTCTTGAAGTAGCCGTCTGCGGTGAATACCGCCGCCGTGGCTTCTTCATTCTTGTAATAGCCTAACATAACATTGTCGCCCTTGACAAGGATCTCACCTGTTGTCTGCCCCTCATCGTAGTCGATGCGGACATCGCATCCTGGCACCGGCGTCCCGACGGAATGAAACCGTACTTTGCCGGGGCGGTTGACGGCGACCAGCGGCGCACACTCGGTAATGCCATAGCCCTCCAATACCGTGATGCCAAATTGATAAAAATCACGGATGATATCCGGCTCGATCGGAGCGCCCCCGCACACGATGCTCTTGAGTTCACCACCAAAGGCGGACGTGATGCGACCAAACAACTTTTCACGCACGTCCAGACCGGCCTGCAACGCAAGGGAATTGGCACGCATGACCATACGCACACGGCGCGTCATGCCGCGCTTCCGTATCTCATCCCAGATGCGCTTGTGCATGGTCTCCACAAACAGGGGGACAAGGACCAGCGCATTGGGCTTGAAGGTAGAGAAGTTCTTCATCACACGCTTCAGGCTGTCATTGATCATGATCTCGCCGCCTATGTTCATCGCGCCAAACTCACCGCAGGTCATCTCATAGGTGTGATGCGGGGGGAGCACAGAAACAAAGCGGTTCTTGTCATCGTATGCCATGGTCTGGCAGGAGGTATTGATGGCGGCTGTCAGATTGCGCTGACAGAGCATCACACCTTTGCTGGTGCCGGTCGTGCCGGACGTGAAGAGGATAGAGCACATCCGCTCCATGTCTATCACATGATCCAGGTAGGCGCGGTTACCGTTCTCCAATTCCTGCCGCCCTAATTCCAGCAGGTCGGCCATAGGGAGGACGCGGTCACCCACGTCCTGCTCACCCGGCAATACCGGGATAAAGTAGCGCACCTGCGGGAAGGCTTCTGCCATCTGGGCGAAACGCCCGTTGTAACAACCGGTATAAACGATCGCCTCGATCTGTGCCAGTTCCGCGAATTTCACGATCTGGTCCATTGCCAGTTCTTTATCCAGCGGGATGATCACAGAGCCGGAATTGACCGTTGCCAGGTAAGTGGCGGTATACAGGGGGTGATTTTCTCCGATGACGGCGATGTGCGACCCGGCAAGCCCCAGATGGAAAAATGCCGTCGCCATACGATCGACCAGGACCTTGAACTCGCGATAGGTGCAGGTCTTCAGCACGCCGTTTTCATAGTAGTCATATAGAACCTTGTCGCCGAATACAACCGCGCAGCCATCCACCATGTCACGCAGATCGGTGATGATCTTGGCCGGTTTTGCACAAAGATTGTTTACCATTTTCATGTGGCAAATTCCTTTCCTTTCTGCGGTCATAAAACAACAGTATACATTTTACACCATCTTTTCCTTTTTGTCAATAGTTTTTTT
>CAYXDB010000144.1:0-2812 GCA_964463735.1 uncultured Ruminococcus sp.
GGGGCACATGTCCCTGTGCGGGATGCGTGACACCATCCCCACCCTCGCCGCCGTCCTGGAGACGGTGCGCGGGCGCACCCCTTTACTGATCGAGATCAAGGGGGAGCGCGATGTAGTACCGGTGTGTGAAGCCGCCTGTGCCCTGCTGGATCATTACCGCGGGCCCTATTGCATGGAGTCTTTTAGCCCCTACGCCGTGCACTGGTTCCGCCAGTACCGCCCCTTAGTGGTGCGTGGACAATTGTCCGACCGCCTGTGGCGCTACAAGGGCAAGCGCACTTTGCCCGCGCTGGCGGTACAGATGCTCTGCACCAATTTCCTTACGCGGCCGGACTTTGTGGCTTTCAATCTGGAGCATCGCCGCTCTCTGCCCCTGTTCTTCTTTTCCCGCCTGTGGCGCGGCCACACTCTTGCCTGGACGGTCCGCACGCCGGAAGAACAGGATCTGTGCCTTGGCTATTTTGACAGCATCATTTTTGAAACCATACATCCGTTGAGGAGAAATACGAGCGATGAAACTGAAACTGGTAGCGACCTGTCTGTTCGGCCTTGAGCACCTGCTGGGTGAAGAGATCGAGGCGCTGGGCTATGACCGTATCGAGACGATCGATGGCCGTGTGACCTATGAAGGAGACGAGGAAGCAGTCGCCCTCTCCAACGTCTTTTTGCGCTATGCCGAGCGGGTCTACATCCTGCTGGGCAGTTTCCACGCGGACACCTTTGACGCGCTGTTTGAGGGGACCCGTGCCCTGCCCTGGGAGATGTGGATCGGGCAGGAAGACATGTTCCCGGTCAAGGGGCATGCCATCAACAGCCAGCTGTTTTCTGTCCCGGATTGCCAAAAGATCATCAAAAAGGCCATCGTCTCGCGCCTGTCCGACCGCTACCATCTGACCTGGTTCCCGGAAACGGGGGTGAAATATCAGGTGGAATTCTTTCTCCTGAAGGATCGGGCATCCCTCATGATCGACACCTCCGGCACCCCCCTGCACAAGCGCGGCTACCGGCGGGAGGCGAATGCCGCGCCGATCCGCGAGACGCTGGCGGCCGCCATGGCTGCCCTCTCACGCCCCCGGGAGGATGTGCTGTTCTGGGACCCGCTGTGCGGCTCCGGCACGATCGCGATCGAGGCGGCCATGCTGCACCTGCACATAGCGCCGGGCAAGACCCGCCCCTTCGCCGCTGAGGCGTTCCCCGGCATCCCGGCCTCTCTGTTCCGCCTGGCGCGGGAGGAGGCGCATGACGGCGAACTGCACGACCACTTCGAGGCCTTTGCCAGCGACATAGACCCCGCCTGCATCGATCTGGCGATTGAGAACATCCGCCGCGCGGGGGTCAGCGACCATGTGCGCGCCTTTGTGGCCGATGCCCGCCGCATCAGCGCCCCGGGGCGGCGCGGCACCATCGTGACCAATCCCCCGTATGGGGAACGATTGATGGACACCGCGTCGGTCGAGCGCCTATACCGGGAACTGGGAGAGCATTTCCGTGCGCTGGCCCCCTGGCAGATCTATATCATCACATCCCACCCCGCCTTTGATCGCCTATACGGGCGGCGCGCTGACAAGATCCGCAAACTGTATAACGGCATGATCCCCTGCCGCCTGTACCAATACTACAAAAATCCGCTCTCCCCCACCACCTGATGCAAGGAGGCCCCCATGGCACATCCTTTTTCTATCGGACTGATCGGGACCGGGCGCATCAGCGCCCAATTTTGTGATGCCTGCCGCGCAAGTGGCCGGATGCACCCCGCGGCGATCCTCTCCCGTTCCCAGGAGAGCGGCGCCCGGTTTGCCGCCGCGCATGGCATTGCAGGAGTCTTTACCGATCCGGCCGCCTTCTACCACTGCGGGCTGGATGCCGTTTATATCGCCAGCCCCAATTATGCCCATGCCGCCCAGGCAGAGGCCGCCCTGCGCGCCGGTCTGCCCGTGCTGGTGGAAAAGCCCGCCACTCTGACGCGTGCCTCCTTTCAGTCACTGATGCAATTGGCACAGGAGAAGCACCTGCCCCTGATGGAAGGGATGCGCCCGCTCTATGACCCCTGTTTTTCCCTGATCCAAAAGGCACTGCCACAATTAGGGCGCCTGCGGCAGGTGCGCCTGGAATACTGCCAATATTCCTCGCGGTATGATGCCTATCTGTCCGGGGATATCCAAAATGCTTTCCAGCCGTCTCTGGGGAACGCGGCGCTGATGGACATCGGCGTCTATTGCGCGGCGCTGTGCGCGGCGCTCTTCGGCCCCCCGGCGCGTGTGCAGGCACACAGCATCTTTCTCCCCAACGGGTTTGAAGGATGTGGCGAAGCGCTCCTGCATTACGGGGACTACACCGTCTCCCTGGTATATTCCAAGATCACGGAGTCCATGGCGCCCAGCAGTCTGACGGGCGAGAACGGCAGCCTGCTGATCGAGGGGCATTGCAATGCGCCCCGCCGCCTGATCCTTGCCCTCCGGGGGCAGGAGCCGATCGCCCTCCCGTATGTACCGGATGAGAACAACATGATCTATGAAGTAGAGGCCTTTGCCTCCCTTCTCCAGGGCGGGCAATACGAACACCCGGGCCTTGCCGTGACAGATACGCAGATGGCCATCCTGGATGCCATCCGGCAGGAGGCTGGCATCTGCTTTGCCTACGACAATAACGAATACTCTAAGTAACCTATTATCCCAAGCCATTGAGGTAGCGTATGAAAAAGATAATAACCATCGTTGTCCTCCTTTATGTGTTATCACTCGCTTTAAGCGGATGTGGTGCTTCTACTGTTACACCCGGTACTTATCAAAATGCCAATGATGCCGAGCAGAAG
>CAYXDB010000145.1:0-2794 GCA_964463735.1 uncultured Ruminococcus sp.
AGGGCCGCTTCCGCCAGAACCTTCTGGGCAAGCGCGTGGACTATTCCGGCCGTTCGGTCATCGTGGTCGGCCCGGATCTGAAGATCTATCAGTGCGGCCTGCCGAAGGAGATGGCGCTGGAGCTGTTCAAGCCCTTTGTGATGAAGCGCCTGATCGAGACCGGCAAGGCTACCAGCATCAAGGATGCAAAGAAGAAGGTAGAAAAGGCATTCCCGGATGTGTGGGATGCACTGGAATACGTGATCAAAGAGCATCCCGTGCTCTTGAACCGTGCGCCTACCCTGCACCGTCTGTCTATCCAGGCGTTTGAGCCGATCCTGGTAGAGGGCCGTGCGATCCGCCTGCACCCGCTGGTCTGCTCCGCCTTCAATGCGGACTTTGACGGTGACCAGATGCCGGTGCACCTGCCCCTGTCGCCCGAGGCGCAGGCAGAGGCCCGCTTCCTGATGCTGTCCTGCAACAACCTGCTCAAGCCCCTGAACGGTAAGGCCGTGACGGTGCCCTCGCAGGATATGGTGCTGGGGTCCTATTACCTCACGATGGAAAAGGCAGGAGAGCGCGGGGAAGGCCGTTGCTTCCGTGACTTTGATGAGGCGATGATGGCCTATGAGAACAAGCAGCTTGGCATGCATGCCGCCATCCGCGTGCGCATGGAGAAGGAGATCGATGGGCAGATCGTGTCGCAATTGATCCCGGCTACGCTGGGCCGCCTGATCTTCAACTCTAAGATCCCGCAGGATCTGGGCTATGTGGATCGCAGCGATCCTGCTAACGCCTGCGCCCTGGAGATCGACTTCGTTTGTACCAGCAAGAAATTGAAGGACATCGTGGACCGCTGTATCAGCCGCCACGGTTTCCCGGTGGCCGCGGCCGTGCTGGACGATATCAAGTCCATGGGGTATAAATATTCTACCCGCAGTGGCATCTCCATCTCTGTTTATGATATGACGATCCCGCCGGAGAAACCGGCCATCATCCATCAGGCAGAGGAGGACGTGCTGGAGGTCAACCGCCTCTATCAGGAAGAGGGCGTGCTCTCGAATGAAGAGCGGTATAAGCAGGTCGTCAGCATCTGGGAGAAGGCGACTGAGGATCTGACGGCTAAGTTGCTGGCCGGCTTTGATCCGTACAATTCCATCAATATCATTGCAACGTCCGGTGCCCGTGGTTCGACCAAGCAGATGCGTCAGCTGGCTGGTATGCGTGGCTTGATGTTCGCTACCTCCGGTCGGACGATCGAGATCCCGATCAAGTCCAACTTCCGGGAAGGTCTGACCATGCTGGAGTACTTCACCGGTGCAAAAGGCTCGCGTAAGTCGCTGTCCGATACGGCTCTGCGTACCGCAGACTCCGGGTATCTGACCCGGCGTCTGGTCGATGTATCGCAGGATGTGATCGTACGGGAGGAGGACTGCGGTTCCCGCCATGGTATCGTGGTCAGCGAGATCCTTAATAATGATAAGAACGTGCTGGAGTCCTTTAAGGAACGTATGCTGGGGCGCTTCACCATCGGCGACGTGCTGCATCCGGAAACGGGCGAGGTCATCGTGCCGGATAACACCATGATCACCGCGGCGGAGGCAGATGCCATCGTGGCATCCGGCATCACGCGCCTGGAAGTGCGCTCTATCCTGCGTTGCCAGGCAAAGCGTGGCGTCTGCGCCCATTGCTACGGTGCCGATCTGGCATCGGGCAAGGAGGTCAGCATCGGTGAGGCAGTTGGCGTCATTGCCGCCCAGTCCATCGGTGAGCCGGGTACCCAGTTGACGATGCGTACCTTCCACTCCGGTGGTGTGGCCGGTTCGGATATCACACAGGGTCTGCCCCGTATCGAGGAACTGTTTGAGGCGCGCCGCCCGAAAAAGACGGCGATCGTGGCCGAGACAGACGGGTCTGTCAGCGTGCACACGGAAAAGAAACTCAGCAAGGTCACCGTTACCGCACAGGATGGCACCGCCACGGTCTACGATATTCCGTTCGGCATGCGTCTGATCGTGGAGGATGGCGACGCCGTGACCCGTGGTCAGGCTATGACAGAGGGCTATCTCAGCCCGCAGGACGTCCTGCGCCTGAACGGCCTGGATGCCGCCTATGACTATATCATCCGCGAAGTGCAGAAGGTGTACCGCGGTGAGGACGTGGAGACCAACGACAAGCACGTCGAGGTCATTGCCCGCCAGATGACGCGCAAGGTCCGGGTAGAGGACGCAGGGGATACCAGCCTGCTCTCCGGCTCTGTGGTAGATATGCTGGAGGTGCGCGAGGAGAACGAGGCGATCCGCGCCCGCGTGGAGCAGGGCGAGAGCACCCTGCGGGAAGCCACGACCTCTCCGGTGCTGTTGGGTATTACCAAGGCATCGCTGATGACCGAATCCTGGATGTCGGCTGCTTCCTTCCAGGAGACCACCAAGGTGCTGACCGAGGCCGCCATCCGCGGTAAGGTCGATCACCTGATGGGCCTGAAGGAGAATGTCATCATCGGTAAACTGATCCCGGCCGGTACAGGTCTGTCCTGCTATCGCGACATCGAGATCGAGGATGAAGAAGCCGGGGAGGAAGAACCGTTGCCGTCGCTGTCCGCGACACGTGACCCGGACGCGGAGGGAGACAACGAATTCGATATCACCAATGCGGCGGCCGCCGCTGTGCGCGCCGCCGGGCAGGAACTGGGGGAGGAGTGATCCTCCCGCCGGGCCCGGCCCCAAGGCCCCTTTTCTGTACGGGAAAGGGGCCTTTTTCCTTTGGCGGCAAGAATTTTTTTCAAATGTCTTGACAAGCCTGTATAGAAATGTTA
>CAYXDB010000146.1:0-2790 GCA_964463735.1 uncultured Ruminococcus sp.
GCTTCTTTTCGCAACAACCGGGTGCCCTCTCCCCCCAGGGGGCCTTCCCCTTCTCCCTCCCCTTTCAGAACCCCCGGGGGGCCGGCGCGATCTGCGCTGGCGCCCCGCCTATCCCTATATGCCCGAGGAAGAGGCCGCACTCACGCGGCCCACGCCTCCGGCATGGTACGGTTCTCTTTGAACCACACTGTATCCTTTAGTTTTACATCATTGGCACTACCCGTCACGACCAGGGAGCCGTGCGCACCGCTAACGGTGATATTCCCGTTCATGGAGGTGAAGGAACGGCTCTCCCAATCCGTGCACAGGGACGTGACATACACGCGGTCGGTATACGGGGCCACGCGGTCTACGAAGGCCTGCGTCGGGAACCGGTTCTCCGGCTTAGCACCGTATTCATTACTGCCGCAACAACAGCAGACGCACACCACATCCGGCTGTATGACATCCAGCAAGGTAGTCGTGGAGGAGGTCTTGGAGCCGTGGTGCCCCGCCTTAAAGAGGTCCACCTCCGGCAGGTCGTTCCGCGCGACCAGGCTGGCCTCCCCTTCTGCCTCCAGGTCCCCGGTAAAGAGATAGTGGGTCTCCCCCTGGCTGAGCAGACAGCAGACGGAATAGTTGTTCTCATCCGAGGAGATCTCGGTATAATAGGCGGTATCCAGGATGGTCAGGGTGATCCCCTGCCCCAGTTCGAAGACGTTCTTCCCTTCTGCGATGCACTGTGCCGCCGTGTAGTGGGTCGCCCCTGCGGCGATCTCGGCATCGCGCTCCCGCAGGTATTTGCTGTACAGGCTATCTGTCTCTTTTTTGTTCGTCATAGAGAAATCGATGATCGTCTCACACTCCCAGAGGTCAAAGAGGCTGTCGGTCGTCTCATTGGTGGCAAACCCGGCGATATGATCTTCATGCGCGTGCGTCACGATCACATATTCCAGTTTCCCATCTGTCACATGCTCACGCAGATAGCCATCGATCGTCTCGATACTGCTGGTCTTGGAACCGGCATCGATCAGAATGTCGGTATCCCCGGCCCGTATGTAGGTGCAGTCGCCGGTATACGCGTTGCCCAATTCCAGAAAATGCACTTCGATATCTCCGGAGGCCGGCAGGCCTTGCGAGTCCGGCTGGATCCCCTGTAGATACAAGATGAAGCCACCGGCACCGCCGACCACGATCATCACCAGCGACAAAAGGAGACACAGCCCCCCGCGGAACGTCTTTTTTGCCCGTGCCATCACGCTTCACCCCCCGTCACATAAAACACCCGTACCAGGCTGGGATGGTCAAAGAACAGCGGGCTCTGCACGGTGTAACGGATGTAATAGACGCCTTCTTCTGTCGTGGCGGGGCAATAGGCCCCCTGCACGTTCTGCGTCATATTGCTCTCCACTTTGACCGTGGCAGAAACATCCTGCCCCAGCGCCATCGCCAGATAGCCTTCTTCCTCATACGTATACGCTGTGCCCACCGCGATCGTATAGGAGGCCTCCCCTTTCAGAGAAAAGCCATCGTCCTTGCCTATGGCGCGGCACACCGCCGTCACCAGAACAAAGGAAAGCACCAGGCACAAAAGCGGGATGATCCACGTCAGGGGGGAGGTGCGGCGCACTTCCCGCTTCGCCTGGCGGCGTACCGCCTTCTCCACTTTGGCCGCCGGGCCTTTCCCGGCGTTCTTACCCCAATAGTTCGATGCCATGCCTTATACCTCCTTGTTCTCGTCTTGCGCGGCGAGAGATCCCGGCGTGCCGCCGCGGGCGACCTGCACGGTCAGATAGGCCACGCGGGCAGAAAGTTCCCCCACTGTGTGGAGCAGTGTGGCCTGCAGGAAAGAGAGGCACAAGCCCCCGATCGCCAGCGGCAGCGCCAGCAAAAGCCCCTCAGTCAGATACGCGACCACCCCCAGCAAGATGCTGAGCACAACGCCGGACAGGAGCATCCAGACGGCGCGCACGCGATACCGGCGTTCCCCGCCGCCCAGCACGCGGTCGACCGGGTGGCTGGCGCGATAGGACACGGGGGCATCGTCATACCGGCAGATCAGGGCATATTCTTCATCCGTGACGGAAAAGGCGACCTGCCGATAAAAACGGCCGGTCTTGTAATCCTGATACGGATATTCCGGCGAATAAACGGTCGAGTCGGTATACTCCCGCTCGCACATCCCCAGCCGGATCAGCCGCTCTTCCCGCGCCCGGCGTGCGTCCTCTGCCTGCTCGGCCACCACCGGGGCGCAGGCCTTTTCCTGCGCGGCCTGTTTTTCCTGAATGAACTTTTCTACAAATTCCTGCATCCTGTTCTCCTTTCTCGCTCAAACGATCCAACAAAAGCAGAGCACGGCCACCTGCCACAGCAGGCCAACTATGTTCCACACGTAAAAGTAACCATGCCGGGTCTTGTGATGCAGGCACTGCATGGCAAGCAGTGCACCGGGCGCCCCACCAAGGAAGCCCAGCCCCAGCAATACCCGCTCCGGTATGCGCCAGGCCTTTCGCCGGGCGCGGCGCTTATCGCTCGCGTAACATGCAAATGCCACCAGGCTCATGGCCCCTATATACCACAAAAATATCCAGCCCATCTCGCCGCGCTCCTTTCCGCGCCCTGCCTTTGGCGTATCTTATTCTATCCTATCCTGCCGTTCCCCTGGCGTGCCTTCTCAAAAAGCAGGCCGGCACGCCGTGCGCGGCGCGTTAGCCTGCTACTGTGCCCCGCCCTGCGGGTGGGACGCTGTCGGAACATGCGGATGTGTCTTTTCCTGATGGTCGACCCGATACGTAGTCACCAGGGCGGCCA
>CAYXDB010000147.1:0-2751 GCA_964463735.1 uncultured Ruminococcus sp.
AACGCAGAACCGATACATTTCTTTGTATCAAATCCTGCGTCTTTATTTGGTGGAGATGAGGGGAGTCGAACCCCTGTCCAAAAACCCGTAAACAAGACTTTCTCCGTGGGCAGCCGTTTGTTATTCTTCGGCTGGCGCGCGCCAAACGGCAGGCTCACGCCAGAGTAGCCCTTTTGTGCTTGACCGGCTCAAGGACGAAAGACCGATGCAAGTGCACCGCATACTTGACGTTCAGTCCCGGCCTGCGGCCTCTCCGGGAGGAACGGGCGGCACAGTGGCCGCGGCACTGCCGACCGGCTACCCTCTTTGCAGAGGGCAGTGATCAGGCAGCCATAGCAACAGTTTTGTTGTCGTTTACATTTAGTTTGGCCATGTTACGGTCTAGCCAGCCCGCCACGCTTATCTTGCCTCAAGATCCCTGTCGAAACCATTACACCCCCCTATCGTACTCTCATTATACCCATATTTCCCCGCTTTGTCAACCTTCTAAAGGAAAAAACTTTTCGTTGGATGGATCATCTGTGCGCGGCAACAGGAACGAGATCTCCCCGCAGGAAGATCTGTGCGCTGAAAATGTGCCACCTCTACCACCATGGGTGCCATGTGGTCACCCCGGGCGCTTTCTTATCCAGAGCGGGATCGGCATGCCTGCTGTTGTGGGCGAGGGGCACAAAACGGGCAAAAACAGATTCCCCGGGAGGCCAAAGCCTCCCGGGGCTGTTGTACGTGCGCGATATGTGCGCCTTATGCGCGAGGTCAGGTAGTCTCACGTTCTTCCCACCGGATGACCTTTGTCTCTGCGGTGATCGGCTTGTTGGCGTTGTTATACTCCGCCAAGGAATACAAATAGTAAGACTTCAAGGTGAGGATCTTATCCCCTAACATGTCTATGGTCTTTTCCACCGTATCAAATGTATAGGAGTAGATCGCATCGGTCTCAAAATACAGCACTTTGGGTTCCGCACTTTGGAACGTGACACTTTCCAGCGCCTTACACTTCTCAAATGTAGCGCTGCTTATCTTGTGGATGGAAGACGGAAGGACCACGGTCTTCAGCCCGGAGCAACCTTTGAATGCCTCATGGTCGATCGTTTCCGTGCCACTGGGCAGGGTCACCGACGTAAGCGCATAGCAATTTTCAAAGGCACGTTTGCCGATGGAAGTAAGCCCGGTGCCAAAATCCACCGTCTCCATAGCTGTACACCCGGAGAACGCGGCATTGCCAATGGTTTTTACGCTATGCGGGATCGTGATGGACGTAAGTTTGCGGCAGTTTTCAAATGCACTGCTGGGGATCTCCGTCAATTGGTCACTGAGCGTAACGCTCACAAGGGATCCGCACCCATCGAAGCACGCTACATCGATCGATGCGACCGTGTTGGGGATGATGAGCGAAGTCAATCTGCTACAATTCGTAAAAGCGGAGTTCCCCAGAGATGTAACGCTCGCGGGGATGGTGAGACTGGTGATGCCCACAGCGCGGAATGCTTCCGCCCCTATGGTTTTTACATTGCTGCCGATGGTCAGCGTCGGATCTTTGGAGCCGCACAAAGAGTCGTAAAAGGCGTTTTGCGGTATCTCTGTAATTCCGTTGCCGATCACAACTTTTTTGGCGCTCCCGGTCTCATAGAATGCGCCACGCCCCAACGAAGTGACGTTATCCGGCAGGATGATCTCGGTCAGTTTGGATCTCTGGAAGGCATACTCACCAATGGCCGTGACTTTTTTACCGAACGTAACGGTCGCAAGGGCGGAACAGGAAAACGCATAATCCCCTATCGTGGTGATATTTTTCTCCAATGCGACACTTTTTAATTGACTGCCGTCAAAGGCATGCTCCGCTATCGCAGTCAACCCTGTGCCTAAATCGACCGACGTGATGCTGCTGAGCGCGAATGCGTAGCTCCCCATCGCGGTAACGCTATCGGGGATCACCACATGCTTGATATTTTTGGTATTGACAAAGGCATAATCCCATATCTTTTCTACGTCATTGCCGATGACATATTCTTCGCCTTCCCGCCAATCCGGGTATTTTACGAGTGTTTTGTCATCTTTGGTGTACATGACACCGTCTACCATCTTGAAATAGGGGTTATCCGCAGAAATAGTGATCTGGCGCAAATACCCCTTGGTCTCAAAAGAATCTGCCGCGATCGTTTTCAGCCCCTTGCCGATCGTCAACGTCTCTATATGTTGCGGCAACGGGGTAAGCCCCTCCAATTCCACGATGCTGTCGGGCAGCACCACGTGTTTCAAGTTTGAGAAATACAAGGCTTTCTCGCCTATCGCAATAACAGGTTTATCCTTGTACGTGCTGGGGACACGGACATATTCGATCTTGCGGCCGTTTAAACTCCATACGGCATCTGTGACTTTGTAGGCGATGACGTGGCCGTCTTTGTCTTTTATCGCTGTGAACTTGAGCCAGTTTTCAGCCGGGACTTCGCACACGGTGCAAACGTCCGCTGTGTCATACTGGCACCAGGCGAGTTCGCCCTCCGTATCCTCAAAGGTCTCCGTGCCTTTTGCCCCGCAGACTTTACAGGAATAGTAATAGGTCGCATGGGAAAGGCAAGTGGCGGGGGTAGCAAGGTATTTTTCATCGCAGACCTTTGCGGTGAAGTCGTGATCCGGCAGATCGCCATATTCCTTGCCACAAATGGAGCAGACCGCCTTTTGCTTACAGGTCGCGGTCCCGCCACTGCACAGCGCCTTGCCGTCTATTTCATCTGTATGAGAGCAGGTGGC
>CAYXDB010000148.1:0-2741 GCA_964463735.1 uncultured Ruminococcus sp.
TTTGTTGCATATAACGAGAAATGACATCGGGACTGTCATCAAAGGGAATCTTGATTTTTTCTACACCATTAGTGCTGTTTTCAATATCAACCAGAACTTTGTCTATGGCTTTACTAACCACGAGCTCATAGATTCCCTGAGGCAGGTCCATAATAACGGATTCTAAACTGCAGCTAAAAAGATACCGGCTCTAAGTTTTAAAGAGCATCTACTACACCCGCATCTGTATACATTTGGACATATACCCCATCTACCGCGCAATGACCACATCCAGCACCTCTGAAGGATCTGAAAATGTGTACAAAATGGACACACACATGCACACCAAGGTTGATATTCCTATAACCAATGATTAACAACATGGCCGAACCCATCCCATTCTACCACCCTACTGAGGGTTGGTTCCTCGACGGACCGATCACAGAGGATGAGGCGGAAACGGAATGCAAGAGACATGGCATCCATTTCAGAAGGGGCCCTGCCGACTACCGCATCACACCCCACCTCCTCAGCACACGCGTGGTCGGGACCGGATACGCAAAAGGGCCCATCGATGCTATCAGAACCCTGAAAGGGGGACAGTGCCTGCAGCTCCTCAGGGAACCGTCCAACAAACACGACAACAGGGCCATAACGGTCAACATTGGTGATATCAGACTCGGATACATCCCCCAACTCCAACGAAGTCCTCTCCGGGATCATGGACTCAGGGATTAAGACAAACTGCACGGTGTCGGAGGACCACAGACACGGAGATACGGAACTCCGTGTTGACGTCTTCCAGGAACTGCCGTTCCGCCCTGCGGTATGTCATGTCTCGGTGTATCCGGACTGCGGCGGATGCAGGGCGTCCATAGATTCCGAACCTGTTACCATGGGATCCCTGAACCTCGGACCCATGGGAGACCACAGAAGCATCGCCTATAGGAGGAGGTTCTCGGAGGATGATCTGTGGAACCTCTCCTGGGGGCACAGGTTCGGCGGATGGGAGGACAGATGGACCCTCGTCCGTGACGGTGGGTTGCTCCACATAGCCCGCACCATCGAGGAGAGCATCTTCACCATCGTCCTCGGGGATGACAGGGTCCACGAACTCATGATCAACAAAGATTACGATCGGAAGGATGAGGACGTCTTGGAGTTCATCGACGGATTCCTCTACACACTGCTGTCCCCCATCAGGATACCATAGTCCACGATACCGTTCGACATCACCGGGAACATCCGTCCGTATGTCGGTGGGAAGGGACACGGATTCAGGATCGAGAAGGGCCACAGCATCACACTGCTCATCCGGTGATGTCATCCGAATCGCCGAAGAAATGTCATGATCCCACTGCCCATCCCATCTACGAATGCGGTCCTGCCCACCGCACAACCCATGTGGGAGGGAAACAGGGTATCAGACCCTTGGTTCCAGCGGATTCGTTCATGTATGGGATCACCCTGACCGAACCTGCCACCCTCTTATGGAAGATCAGTCCATAGGCGATCATGCCACCAACCTCGGATGGACCATATCCTCATCTGTGAAAGCTGTGGAGGACCCTATAGGCTCGATGATGAATACGAAGAACCCTTTCCCTCCTTCTCATCGCACACGGATGCATACACATATTGAAATAGGAACCAAAAGGTGACGGATGTGTATATGGGATGGTACAACCGAAAAACCATCGAATGCCATACGCAGGATAACCGCAACATCGCATCTTGATAAAAGGGCTGGAAAGAATGGAGTTCATGGAAAAGGAATCGTTCCTCGACAATCTGGATTCACTGCTAGAATGTGCGGTCGCACCCCATTCCCATGCGTCGGAACTGTGGTCGCAGATCCATACCGGACAACCAAACCTCAGAAAAGGACAGGTGAGGGACATGTACAATGACGACCTGTTGATGAGGGCCGTTCTGGAGTATGATCGGTTCCTGTCGGAGATCGATCCCGATTCCATCATCTCCGATTACGAACGTGAGGAGTTCGAGGTCAGAAGCAGGATCAAGATGCAGAACTCGATCCAACAGAAATTGGACAGGTACATGGGGATGTCACATCAGGGCAAGGTCCCCATCAACAAGTGCTTCAACGACCTCTTCGGGATCAGAATCATCGCCAACTGCAGGATATCACACCGGGAGATCTGCGGACATATCCACGATGTCTTCGGTATGAAATGCATCGACTCCTCCAAACAGGACCCATCCACAGGTGAACCGACCTATATCGCCACCCATGTCTACCTCAGAGTGGGCAACAAGGACTTCCCCTGGGAACTGCAGGTATGGCTCACGGAGAACGCGGAGATGAACTACATATCCCATGAAAGATACAAACAGGCATACAGGGAATGGGATGACGGGAACGGTGATGCGGCATGATCAACCACTACATCATCCTGGCGGACGGTTGGTCCGTGAGCTCCCGCATAGCGTTGCATTACACATTCGACGGCCCTCCGGACGGTAGGGAGTTCCGCAAGGATGTCAAACGCATCAAGGACTGCTTCGAACGCGACCATGCCAATGTCGCCATCCACACGATACAGAGCCTCTCGGAATCCTGGGAGTCGGTGGTGGCCAAGGACCGTTATTTCGATGACGTCCTTGTGATCGACACGGTGGAGGAGTTCATCGACATCCTGAGAAAGGATGAGTACCCCCGCTCGGATGTCGTATCCCAATACATCCTGAACCTGACCGGATGCGACATGGACCGTCTGAACATGCTCCTGTACCTCTGC
>CAYXDB010000149.1:0-2737 GCA_964463735.1 uncultured Ruminococcus sp.
CGTGATCATCGGCCAGGAGGTGGATTCTTCTGCGATCATCAGGACATCGGGGAACTCCCCGAACACTGCCGTGTTCAATTTTTGGAAGAAGGCGATCGCCTCCAGATTCTTATTATCGCCCTGCACATTGGGGATCCACTCCCCGGGCAGGCGATCGTAATCCAGATACAGCATGGAGGCAACGGCATCTACGCGCAAGCCGTCGATATGGTATTCCCGCAACCAAAACAGTGCATTGGAGACCAGGAAGGACTGTACTTCCTCCCGCCCCACATCAAAGAAACGCGTGCCCCATCCGCGGCTCTCCTGCCGGTCCTTCCCCTGGTATTCATAAAGCGGGCCGCCATCAAATTCATACAGGCCGTGGGCATCCTTGGGAAAATGGGCGGGCACCCAATCCAGGATCACACCGATCCCGCGCCGATGCAGGGAATCGACCAGGTAGCGAAAATCGTCTGGCTTTCCAAAGCGTGCCGTTGGGGCATAATAGCCACAGACCTGGTAGCCCCAGGAGCCATCATAAGGATACTCGGCCACCGGGAGCAGCTCCACATGCGTATATCCCATCTGCACGACATACGGCACCAGTTCCTCTGCGATCTCACGATAGTTCAGGTAGGCATCCCCCCGGGTATTCTCCTGCCCATTGCGCGTCATAAAGGAGCCAAGGTGCACCTCATAGATATTCATCGGGGCGCTAAAGAACCGCGGCGTGCGGAACAAGGCGCGGCGATGGCGGCGCCAATTGCCGTCATGCCAGGTAAAATCGCTCTCCGTACAAAGGATGGATGCGGTCTTCTCCATCGTCTCAGAAGCAAAGGCATAGGGATCTGCTTTATCGTACACCTTGCCGCCGGCATAGATACGGAACTTATAATACTTCCGTTCCCACAGCTCGGTGGTGTGCGCCTCACAGGCGTAAACGCCCGCATCGGTGATGCGCTGCATGGGCAGGGTCTCTTCCCACCCGTTAAAATCCCCTATCACATAGATCTGCTCCGCCCGCGGCGCCCATACGCGGAACACATAGGTAAAGGAGCCGTCCTCTTCCTGCACCCGGTGCGCCCCCAGATACTCATAGGCGCGATAGTTGGTCCCTTGATGGAAGAAATAAGCGGCCTGATCACTATTCTGCATGTGGGAGTGTGGCATACGGCGGCGCCCTCCTGATCCTGTGGGAGCCTGGTACAGGCGCCCGTGACTTTTCTACTTATTAGTATACATGATATTCCATGAAAATTCAACTGTTTTCTGTCGTCTTTGTAATATTTTTGCGACAAAAAAGTGTCCGCCCCCCTATTTTCTTGCGAATATCCAGCCTTTTTACGCCCGTTTCCCAGAAAAAAGAAAAAAAGAGGCAGGCATCTGCCTACCTCATATATGGGGTGAGTAATCGGAATCGAACCGATGACCTCCAGGGCCACAACCTGGCGCTCTAACCGACTGAGCCATACCCACCATATCGTACGTTGCAAGCAAGGCGCCAAGATATGGCGTACCTTGGGGGACTCGAACCCTCGACCTACTGCTTAGAAGGCAGTTGCTCTATCCTGCTGAGCTAAAGGTACATGGATCTCGGGCGCCGCTCTATGCAACGTGGATATTATAGCAGAGATTTTTGCACTTGTCAAGTGTTTTTTTGCGGAAAGTGCATTATTTTTTGCAGATCATGGTGACTCCCTGCACCGCCACGACCGTAACGGTCTCGCCCACATGCAGGGTCTGCCCGATCTCCATGGAACGGGCACTCCATTCCTGCCCCCCCACAAGGATCTGGCCACATCCGGCATCATTTTCGATCGTCTCTACCACGATGCCCTGGCGGCCAACGGCCGACGCCGCCCCCGCCATAGAGTGCGTTTTGCCATGGCGGCGCAAAAGCAACACGACCGCAATGGCCACAAGCAGCAACACACCAACTACCACACAAATGATCTCAGGCAATGTCATACTCGTCTCTCCTAACCAGAATGATGCGTCAGATACGTCAGGACCTGATTGACCCATGCATTCCCGTCTTTATCTGTCACGACATAATAAAACTGTTCTAATATGCAATCACTCCCCATATCACTGCGGAAGGAGCCGTTATTATCTTTGATCATATACCGCACACCAAAGCAGGTCACGCTCGCATAGCCGGCGGGCACGTCCGCGGCGCTCTCACTGTATGCGCGCTGTGTGATGCTGATATTATAGATCTTCTGCATGGTGAAGGTGGTGGGCAATGTGACCTTCTCGGTATACGCGGGCGTGAAGAAGGTGCGATAGGTCGCCGCATCCCCCTGCTGGATCGCCTGCAACATATAGAGCAGGCACTGCACCTCCGGTGACTGGGACGCGTAGTCCTCCTCCCGGACCAGAGAGCGGATCATCGCCGCATCGCTCCCCTCTTCATAATACACGCCGCGGTCAAGGTCCATATAATCTTCATCAGAAAAGATATCCTGGCTCAGGGACGGATCGGCAAAGAGAAAATCCCGCGAGGGGGTGGACGGCTGACCGATCGACGAAGTGATCGCCAATATGCCAAGCAATACTGCAACAGAAAGAAACACGACAAGGCAAAGTTGCCATGCCCTTTTCTTCAATCGCTGTCTGGTCGTATGCATCCCATCCCTCCCGTTTTTGCAACTTATCGTTACACCGTCTTTTACATTATATCATCATGTTGTGGCAGATGCAAGGAGGAAATATGAATTTTTCTATATTCTCCGTTTTTTCCGGCGTCTGCGTT
>CAYXDB010000150.1:0-2732 GCA_964463735.1 uncultured Ruminococcus sp.
TTTTTAAAATTATTTTTTCCCTTGACTTTTTGCCTCCTATACACTATAATGAGACTGAAAACGATACCGCAAGACAAAGGAGAATACTATGGACATTGGAACGATCCTGCTCTGCGCCGCTGTGATCGCGGCGGGCGTGGGTGTGATCATGTATGTGCTGCTGCGCACACCGAAAAACAGCGCCCGCATCGGCGACCGCCCCTCTATCACACTGGAGGACGAGCCGCAGGCAGACGCGGAACCAGACGAGACCGCTGAAGAAGGCGCCCCGGTGGAAGATGCCCCCGCCGCGCAGGAAACGAACGAGGATTGACCAAAGAAAGAAACAGACGCCTTCGTGCCGTAGCCCGCTTTTTGCCGGCTGCGGCACCGTCGTCATAAAACGAAAGGAAAGCTTATGAAAAAACGATGGATCAGCCTGCTCCTGGCCCTTTGCCTGTTGGGCGGCCCTGCCCTGGCATCCTGCCAGGCGCCCTCCCCCAACCCGGAGGAGGATGCGCCCACCGTCTCGCAAAAAGAGGCACGTATCGAAGAACTGGCCCAGAACATAGAAAAACTGCCGAGCGGGCAGGAGAGTTTGTCCCTCTCCGGTGACGGTCTTTCCACCGCGGCCGCGGCATCCGCCCACACGGGCGATGCGGCCATCGCCCCCCTAGCTGTGCGCACCGGGCGTGCTACCTATCGGAACACCGCCAGCACGGATGGCATGCAGAAGATGGAGATCACCACCCCCTCCGCAGAGGATGACTATCACAGCGCCTATTACAGCAGCAACAGCGATATCATGGAGATGGACGACCTCGTATTGGGCCTGAAGGAATGCAAGGACGGGGTGTTGCGTGACGTGCGGCAATACAACATATGGGTCAACGCAACACCCTCTCCCATAGACGGACTCACGCACCGGTACCGGGTCTGCTATGACTACCGCACCGACAAGCTGACCATAGAGGAAATTGAGGTAACGGATGGCTCCTTCAAGGAGGGAGACGCCGGTGCAGCGTATAGTCGATTGCAGAGCGCCTATGACGGGAGCGGCAACATCCTCATCGACTATTACCGTGTTTCCTATGATGGCGAGGGGCGCCTGCTGGGCGAGACCACCTTGCACTATCAACAGGGCGTGACCTACACCATACAGACCACCAGTTATACCTACGGCATGGATCCGGATGCGCCCAATATTTTTTCCTCCGATTGGGACAGACGGACCGATGATTTCCTCTTTGAATCGGTGATGACGGAGGGCGGCAAGCAGACCGCACTGGTGCATTTTGCCGCGGCGCACCGGCAGGCAGGCGACAGCTGGGAGCTGGTCGGTGCCTTCCCCTATCAGATCACCACGATCTGCCAGGCAGACGCCTACTCCGTGGTATATCAGGGGATCCGGCAGGTGGAAGGGGACGCCATGCATTATGACATCCGGTTCTACGATGCGCAGGAACAATGGATCGCTACCCTGTCCTGCCTGGCAGAGCGCTATAACATCGTGACCGGAAATTATATAGATACGAGCGTAGAAATATCCGCGCAGTACCTTTCCGGCTATAACGCTTTTTACAAAGACCCGGCCGTAGAGGACGGCGGGATCTATTGCGTGGCCGGTGGGGAGATCGTGGTGCCCTGGTGCGGGAGCGACATACCGACCTACGAATCCTGGTATTTCGCCCGCAGGTTCGACTGGTATGATGTGACGACCGGGGAGCAGGCATACGTCCCCTGCGCCGTCTTCCTGATGGACATCACAGAGGACAGTGACAGCGTATATGATATATGTCGCCAGCGGCTGGAGAAGGTTGGCCTTTCCCTCAAGGATGGCTGGCTGCAAGAGGCCATCAACACAGCCTTTGCCACGCGCGTTTCCGTGTTGCAATCGCTGACGATCTTCCATTATCGGGATTACCCGCACATCGATCACGACCGTTTCCTGGCCGTGGCATCCCGGTATAAGGCAAAGACCGTTTCATGCGATACGATCTATGGCTACGCGGCGGAAGCCTGTGTCGGATATTTTGAGCAGGTAAAGGAGGGAGACGACCTCCGGTCGATCCAGCTGGAGGACACCGTACACATCCAGGTAAGCCAGGATGGCACGATAACGGCCACCGGCCTGTCCATCACGGTCGAGCGGCGCCAGATCCTGGTGCAGGGGCAGACCTACCGCCCGGGGCTGTATCTGACGAATGGCCTGCACCTGATCGAGCTGGGCAGTCTCTCCTGCGTATATGCGGACGCGCCCATGACCTTCAGCGGTACGGTGCAGGGCACCTATCAGCCGGGCATGCTGGAATACGGGCGCACCTACACCCTGCTCGCCATGATGACGGAGGGAGAAGAAAATACCGGGGAGCGCTTCTCGCCCGATCTGGCGCTGGACATTGCGCCCTTCTCGCCCATTACCATCACCACCACCTATGATGCAGGGGAGGAAACGTGCACCATCACCTGCCAGGGCGGCCAGGTCACCATTCTGGCGGCGTGGGAGACACAGGACGAGTCCTGACCCCCGGGCACCAAAACATAGCCGGGGCTGTCGCAAATGGAATTTTGTGATAGCACCATAGAAATGCAAAAAAATCAAGGTCATCACTTGGATGATCTTGATTTTTTGTTGTTAGGGCCGCGCAATATAGGTCTTTCTCCGGGAGGTAGTGAGCGAAGCGAACGGCGACGCGGAAGTGAATGACATGCCGGGGGCATGTCAGAGCCGCGGCGTGACCGACCCGCAGGGA
>CAYXDB010000151.1:0-2659 GCA_964463735.1 uncultured Ruminococcus sp.
CCCATACCGGCAATGATGGTCTGGGAGGTCTCGTCGTCCGTATAGGTACGGAAGGTCGGGTCCTCCTCTGCCAGTTTTGCCAGCGCGATGCCCATCTTCTCCTGACCGGCTTTGGTCTTAGGCTCGATGGCTACGCGGATAACAGGCTCCGGGAACTCCATGGACTCCAGGATGATCGGATGCTTCTCATCGCAGAAGGTGTCACCCGTGGTGGTATAGCGCACGCCGATGGCGGCACCGATATCACCGGTATAGACCTCATCTACGTCCTTCCGGTCATTGGCGTGCATCTGCAGGATACGGCCAAACCGCTCTTCCTTATCCTTGGAAGAGTTGTAAACGGCAGAACCCTTCTCCAGATGCCCGGAATACACACGGAAGAAACAGAGCTTTCCGACGAACGGGTCGGTCGCGATCTTGAATGCCAGCGCAGAGAACGGCTCGTCATCCGACGGGGCACGCTGATCCTCCGCACCTGTCTCGGGGTTCACACCACCGATAGCAGGGATGTCGGTCGGTGCCGGCATATAGTCGATCACGGCGTCCAACAGCTTCTGAACGCCCTTGTTCTTGTAAGAAGTACCGCAGGTGACCGGCACCAGCTTGTTATCGATGCAGGCACGGCGCAAAGCGGCCTTCAGTTCCGGTACGGAGATGGAATTCTCATCCTCGCAATACTTTTCAAACAGCTCTTCATCCGTCTCGCAGATGGCCTCGACCATCTCGCTATGGTATTTCTGAGCCATTTCCTTCATATCTTCCGGAATGTCCTCTACGCGCATGTCCTTGCCCAGGTCATCATAATACACGTCAGCGGTCATGTCCATCAGATCCACGATACCGCGGAAACCGGACTCTGCCCCGATCGGCAACTGGATCACTACCGGGTTGGTGTGCAGTCTGTCCTTCATCATCTGTACCACGCGGAAGAAGTTGGCACCGGTAATGTCCATCTTGTTGACATAGGCCATTCTCGGTACGCGATACTTATCTGCCTGGCGCCAGACCGTCTCAGACTGCGGCTCTACACCGCCCTTAGCACAGAATACTGTCACAGAACCGTCCAGCACACGCAAAGAACGCTCTACCTCTACGGTAAAGTCCACGTGGCCAGGCGTATCGATGATGTTGATGCGATACTTGTTCTGATCGCGGAAGGCAGCATCGGCCTCTGCCTGCTTCTGGCACTGCGTCGGGATCCAATAGCACGTGGTGGCGGCAGAGGTGATGGTGATACCACGCTCCTGCTCCTGCACCATCCAGTCCATGGTGGCGCTACCATCATGTGTCTCACCGATCCGGTGGGTCTTACCAGTATAGAACAGGATTCTTTCCGTGGTGGTCGTTTTACCGGCATCGATGTGCGCCATGATACCGATATTACGTGTCTGTTGTAGCGACACGTCTCTTGCCATATCTTTATCCTCCTACTAATACTGGTATATTAGAAACGATAGTGGGCAAATGCCTTGTTGGCTTCTGCCATACGGTGCGTTTCTTCTTTTTTCTTGAATGCGCCGCCCATACCGGCTTTAGCATCCAGGATCTCATTGGCGAGTTTTTCGGCCATCGTCTTTTCACCACGGGCTCTGGAATAGGTGGTGATCCAACGAAGACCCAGGGTCTGGCGGCGTTCCGCACGGACCTCCATCGGCACCTGGTAGTTAGAACCGCCTACACGGCGTGCTTTGACCTCCAGGACCGGCATTACATTCTCAAGAGCGGCGGTAAATACCTCCAGCGCGTTCTGACCGGACTTTGCCTCCACCGTAGCGAAAGCCTCGTACACGATCTTCTGAGCCACGCCTTTTTTGCCGTCCAGCATAATGTTGTTGATCAGTTTGGTGACCAACTTGGAATTATAGATCGGATCCGGCAATACGTCTCTCTTGGAAATCTGACCTCTTCTTGGCACTGTTACTTCCCTCCTTCATTATTTGATGATATCACAGGTACTCGAAAGCGAACTTCCGTCTAGTGCTCGTCAGTCTATAATCGGATATAAACAACACAATTACAGGACACTGATGACGCACAAACTTTGGTTGACCCTTGCGGGGCTCGCTTACTTCTTCGGGCGCTTTGCTCCGTACTTAGAGCGGCCCTGTTTGCGGTTTGCCACGCCCTGTGCATCCAGCTTACCACGGATGATGTGATAACGGACACCAGGCAGGTCACGGACACGGCCGCCACGGATCAGAACCACAGAGTGCTCTTGCAGATTGTGGCCGATACCCGGAATATAGGTCGTGGCCTCCATCCCGTTGGTCAGACGGACTCTCGCGATCTTACGCAATGCAGAGTTCGGCTTCTTCGGGCTGGTCGTCGTAACCTTCGTGCAAACGCCTCTCTTCTGCGGTGCGCTCAGGTCCGTGGGACGGTTGGTCAGGGTGTTGAAGCCCTTTTGCAGGACCGGCGTCTTGGACTTGTACGTTGCTTTAGAGCGGCCATTTTTAACGAGCTGGTTAAAAGTCGGCATCTTCTTCCTCCTTCTTCTGTATTATGTGTTTATATACGACCGGGCCTGTCCAGAGCAGGCCGGAGTATACACGGGGGCAATATAGGCATAGATTGCCCATACGCATCCATAGGGACAACATATTATAACATTTCTATACAGGCTTGTCAAGACATTTGAAAAAAATTCTTGCCGCCAAAG
>CAYXDB010000152.1:0-2630 GCA_964463735.1 uncultured Ruminococcus sp.
CCGCGGCGTGACCGACCCGCAGGGAGACAGTGAGCGAAGCGAACGGCGACGCGGGAGTGAATGACATGCCGGGGGCATGTCAGAGCCGCGGCGTGACTGACCCGCAGGGAGACGGTGTCGCGCCGCTCCGCGGCGTGACGGAAGGAGCCAGCGTACCTAATTGTTAGGTTTCTTGTAGGAGATATGGGCCTTGTGGTTATAACCATTAGCCTCTCACAACCTACGATGAATCATCCGCGCACCTACGCATGCTCCTTCCGGTTCGCTCCGCTCACCACCTCCCTCCCGGAGGGAGGCCTGTATTGCGTGGCCTTGCCCGCAAAACATATGATCGATCCAGCTACAAAGCAAAGCGTGAAAGAAAGGCCCCTTTGCGGGGGAACAAGACGATGAAGATCCTGAATTACGGTTCCTGTAACATCGATTATGTCTATCACCTGGCGCACATCACCGCCCCCGGCGAGACCAATTGCGCACCGGACCTGTCGCTTTACCCGGGCGGCAAGGGGCTGAACCAGTCGGTGGCGATCGCACGCGCCGGGGTGCCCGTTTCGCATGCCGGTGCCATCGGGGAAGATGGGGCTTTTCTGCGCGATCTTCTGGCACAGGAAGGGGTCGATCTGACCTACCTCTCCCAGTCCAAGGAGCGCACCGGCCACGCCATCATACAGGTGGACGATGCCGGGGCCAATGCCATCATCGTTTATGGTGGCGCCAATGAGACGGTACAGCGCCCCCGCGCCGCGGAGATCCTCTCCCACTTTGGGGCAGGGGACATCCTGACCGTGCAGAACGAGATAAATGAAGTACCCTATCTGTTGCATATGGCGCATGAAAGGGGCATGCAGACCTTCTATAACCCCTCCCCCTTCAATGATCGCGCCCGCGCCGTCGATCTGGCGGATGTGACTTGCCTGGTGGTCAATGAAGGGGAGGGGCAGGCGCTCTCCCCCTTCCAGGAGCCGCAGGAATTGGCGGCGGCATTGCACCAGCGCTATCCCGCCCTCCAGATCCTTTTGACGCTGGGGGAGAAGGGGAGCCTGTTTATGGAGCCGGGGCGCTGTATCGCCTGCCCCGCCTGCCCGGCCCAGGCGGTCGATACCACCGCCGCCGGCGATACCTTTACCGGTTATTTTATCGCGTCCCGCGCGCGTGGATACGATCTGGAGATGGCGATGCACTATGCCAGCGCCGCCGCGTCTCTGGCTGTTTCGCGCCCCGGTGCCTCTGCCTCTATCCCGCAGTGGGGAGAGGTCGTGCGTGCCGTGGCCGCCTGGAAAAAGTAGACCCGTGTGTCGTGAAAGGGCGCAGCAAGGCACCCGTGTGGCGAAATGAGGAGGGGAAAGATGGATAAACGGCAGGCGCGCCGCGCCCTGGCCTGGTATCTATGTGGCTGTGGCGCCGTGGCAGGGGGGATCCTTGTCTACCTGTGGTTATTACAGCAGGGGTATCTCCCGCCGCGCTGCCTTTTCCTGAGCGCCACGCATCTGTATTGCCCGGGGTGCGGCTGTACCCGCGCCGTGCGTGCGCTCTTTTGCGGGGATGTGTGGCTCTCTCTGCAGTGCCACCCCTTCCCGCTGGCCACGGCGGTCGTCCTGCTCTATTACGGTGCCGCCTTTGCCCGCGCCGCGCTGTCGGACCGGCGCCGTCCGGCCCCTTCGCCCCGCCCGGCGATCATCCTGGCGCTTGCCCTGCCGGTCTATGCCCTGGTGCGCGATCTGCTGTGGCTCTGCGCCGGGATCGACCTGCTTGGCGATCTGGCCGTTTATGGAGGTTTTTTATGCATGTAGAAAACACAAGGGCCGGCATCCCTGCCGCCCTTGCCAATTGCCTGGGGAAGTTTTTGGACGCGCCGCTCTCGCGGGGAGGCCGTGCGTGAAGCCCCGCCTGACTACCTACACCCTGCACCTGGCAGGGCTGGCGGCGCCGGTCACTTTTTGCGTGCTGGCCGATCTGCACGATGGCCCGGTCGCGCCACTGCTCCCACTGCTGGACGCGGCGGCGCCGGATGCCCTCCTGTTCCCCGGGGACATGTTGGACAGCGGCGACCGGTACCAGACGGCGCTGGACGGCCTGCGGGAACTTTCCGCCCGCTTCCCGACCTTTTGCTCGGTAGGGAACCACGAGGCGCGCGCCACCTGTGGCCTGCCGGACTGGCGGGAACAAATACGACACACGGGTGCCGTTTTATTAGACAACAGCACCGTCTGCTTCCGCGGGATCTGCCTGGGGGGACTGTCCAGCGGCTGGCCGGACGGCGCCCGCCAGAGCCGCACCGCAACGCCGCCCCCGCCGGATCTGGCATTCCTTGCGCGGTTCTGCGCGATCCCCGGTTGCCGCATGCTCCTGTGCCATCACCCGGAATATTATGACCCCTATCTGCGCGGGCGGGACACCGGCCCGGTGCTGGCCGGGCACGCGCACGGGGGGCAATGGGAATTGTGGGGGCATGGCATCTTTGCCCCCGGGCAGGGGCTGTTGCCCCGCTACACGGCCGGCCTGTATGACGGCCGCCTCCTGGTCTCGCGCGGGCTGTGCGGCACGCACCGCTATTTTCTGCGGTTGGGCAACCCGCACGAGATCGTGAAACTGGTCTGTCTCCCGCAAAAGAATGGCGCTGTCGCAAATGG
>CAYXDB010000153.1:0-2627 GCA_964463735.1 uncultured Ruminococcus sp.
CTCCCCGGCGCGCTGTGTGATATAGGACACACCATTGAAGCGGCAGGCCTGCCGCCGCGCCCATCGCTCACGCAAGGGGCGCTCCCCCAACCGGACCCCCTCCGGCATGACCAGATAGGAGAGCCGCAGACCGGTGAACCCGGCGAACTTTGAAAAACTGCCCACTTCTACCGCACAGGTCCTGGCCCCCGGGATCTCATAAATGGAATGTACCCCGCCCGGGCGCACGAAGGCGAAATAGGAACTGTCAAACAGCAGGCACGCGCCGCAGGAGCGGGCATAGGCGACCCAGGCCGTCAAGGCGGCGCGGGAATAGGCCGTGCCGCAGGGGTTCCCGGGCGAGACGAGAACGATGAGAGCGCCGGGGTGTTCTTTTTCCGGCGGGGGTGGGCAAAAGCCATTCTCCGGTGCCCCCGGCAAAAGGACCACGCGGCGGCCATAGAGCGCCGCCGCATCGGCATATACGGGGTAGCCGGGCGTTTGCAACAGCACTTCCGCCGCGTCGGTCAGCGCCAGGAGATCGGCCCCGTCGCTCTTAGCACCGTCACCTACAAAGATGTCTTCGGGTGACATATCGATGCCGCGATCGCTGTAAAAGCGGGCCAGCGCCTCCCGCAAAAAAAGATACCCGCCCTCCGGTGGATACCCGCGGAAGCCGTCGGCGCGCCCCATCTCCTCCGCCGCTTCCCGCATGGCACGCACGACCGTTTTCCCCAGCGGATAGGCCGCGTCCCCTACCCCCAGGCGGCAGACATGGCGCCCGGGGCGCCGTTCCTCTTCCCGGATGGCCGCCGCCGTTTGGGTGAAGAGATACTCCTCCGGCAGAGCGGCAAAGCAACTGTGCGGGCCGATCATGGCGCCCCCTGACTGTCACCTTCTATATTATCTATGGTGACAACGCCTTCAAACACACGCACTGTTTCCCCGCGCAGGAGGGCGGTATTGTCCCCGGCCACCGTGACATACAGGCACCCGCCGGGGCACTGGACCGCGATCTCTTCCCCGCGCTGGCACCACCCCTGCAAAACAGCGGCATACACCGCGGCGCAGGCGCCACTGCCGCAGGCCAGCGTTTCTCCACTGCCGCGCTCGAACACCCGCATGGCCAGATGGCGCGGGGACAAAAGATACACGAATTCTGTGTTGAACCCGTCCTCTCCCACGCCGCTTCCCCCGGGCACAGCCATCGCCGGGGCATATTGCCAATAGCACAGGCGTTGCCCCACGGCTTCCAGTTGCCAGGCAGGGGGTGGTGCCAGGAACACGGCATGCCGGTTCCCGCAGAAGACCAGCGTGGCACGCTGGCTCTCCCCGCCGACGACCACAGGGCACCCCGCCTCCAGCAGGCGCAATGCCCCCATGTCGACCGTGGCCCCCCGGATCTTGCCATCCACCCGATGCAGGCGCACGCGCCGCACCCCGGCGCGGCAGGCGATCTGCCATTCTTCCCGCTGGCTCCCGCAGAACAGAGCCCACAGGTGCGCCGCACAGCGCAGTGCATTGCCGCACACGGCCCCCTCGCTCCCGTCTGCATTATACATCCGCATGCACACGGTGTCGTCTGTCTTGCCGGGAGAGAGCAATACCAACCCGTCCGCCCCCACGCCGGTGTGGCGCGGAGAGAGCATCCGTGCTACGGCCGCCGCGGGGAACGGCGCCTCCCCCGGCACACGCACGAACAGATAATCATTGCCCGCCCCGTGCATCTTGGTAAAGGATATCTGCATAGGCCCCTCCTTTCAGGGCGGTGGCCCGCCCCTTCTCCTTTTCAGTATATGCCAGGGCGGCCGGATGGGCATCTCCCTGCCGCTATGGCCCGGGGAGAACGGCAAAAAATGCAAAAGAATGCGAAAAGGTGCCGGGCGGGACTTGACAAGTCCCGCCCGGCGGGCGTATAATAAAGTATTGAAGAAAAAATCAAGCCGAAAGGATGTTACCTATGCTGTTGGATATGGAGAGCCTGCGCGCCCGCTTCGCACGGGAGAGCGAACAGGCAGACACGCCAAACGCGCTGGAAGAGCTGCGCGTGGCCTTTTTGGGCAAAAAAGGAGAAGTCACCCGCCTGCTGAAGGAACTGCGCGATATGGCGGCGGAGGAAAAGAGAGAGGCGGGGCAACAGATCAACGCCTTCAAGACCGAGGTGGAAAGCGCCATCGCCCGCCGCACGGAAGAACTGCACAACAAGGCAACCGCCGCCGCCATCCGCGCCGCCCGGCGCTATAACCCCACACTTCCCCCGCGGGATACGGCCGGTTCCTACCACCCGATCACGCTGGTACAGCGGGAGCTGGAAGAGATCTTTGCCTCCATGGGCTTTACGATCGAGGATTATTGCGAGGTCGTCAATGACTACCAGTGCTTTGAATCACTGAACATACCGCCCTATCATCCGGCGCGGGACATGCAGGACACATTCTACCTGGAGAACGGCCAGTTGCTGAAAACGCAGACCTCCGCCGCCCAGAACCATATCATGAAGAAATACGGCCCGCCCCTGCGTGCCATCTTCCCCGGCCGCTGTTTCCGCAACGAGGCGACCGATGCCTGCCACGAGAACACCTTCTTCCAGATGGAAGGGCTGATGATCGACCGCGACATCTCCATCTCCAACCTGATCTATTTTATGA
>CAYXDB010000154.1:0-2601 GCA_964463735.1 uncultured Ruminococcus sp.
AGAAAGCCTCTCACTTGGGAGAGGTGGCGGCATATGCCGACGGAGAGGGTCGTTTGCTACTGCTAATTGTTGCTTTTACCCTCTCACCCGCTACGCGGGAGCTCCCCCTCAAGGGGAAGTCTAGCTTTTTTCTTACAATCAAGGGTGTTTTTTAACGAAAGGCGGAAGCCGAAAAAATATTTTCGACTTCCGCCTTATTTTTTTAACGAACGGCTTTAATAAATTTTGTTCACAATTTTTGAAAAAACTTATCAAAAATCCACACGCTGAATTAAGTTGTTGTTAAATTACGTCCTCGATAAAACGTCATTTAGCATTTTACCAAAAATCATTTTTAAGAAACTACTATGCTCTTAATGTAAACCGCCTTAGCTGTAGTCTGCGTAATAGTAACTACTATATCATATCCATCCGCATCCGCAGGAACATAAAACGTATAAGCAGTAGCCGTATTCGTAAGATTTTCCGTACCGGCTGACTTTCCGCCAATAGTCACTTCAACCGTTGCATTTATATTGTTTGCTCCGGATAAATTTAAGGTTATACTGTTATAATTCGCCAAACCGCTAGTAGTTAGTGTGATATTCTTTGCAGGGGAGCCACCAGAGCCAATCTGTTGTCCTTTCGTACTATCATAGCCATAGTAGCCACCATTATTAGTAATCGTCCACATAACCTCGCCTAAATCTTTGGTAACCGATGAAGAGTCAATGATTTTTGTTTCAAACGTATAATTCATAGAACTCTTCTTCGTCGTTTCACCGCCGGTTTCACCGCCACCTTCTCCGCCGGTTTCGCCACTACCTTCACCACTACCTTCACCGCCAGTTGACGGATCAACCATTGCGCAATAGTTAATTTGGTCTATCATGCAACGCTTAGTATCGACAGATAAAGTTACCGTCTTATTCGTCGTTGTATCAATTGAAATTTCGGTGTATATACCGTCATTAGAGGCAGTATTTATAGTATATTGTATATCATTAATAGTGACTTTTGTTGCATTATCTTTATACTGAGCAATATAAACAGTAACCTTTGTTATGTCATTAGGCACAACGAACTTAAACGAACCTGCATTTTTACTCGTGCCAAGTTTTAGGCAACTATTGCCCTTTTCATCGGATGCCCCGTCATAAACGTTTTGGCAATTTATCAAAGCAAGGTTATAAGTATCGTAAGAGTAAGTTTTTGATGAACCAATGGTTTGACCGTCATCGTGGCTAGCTGCTCCTTTTTCACCAAACGTAAACTTTGCGACGGTTATTTCTACGTTAGGTGCGGAAGAATCGTCCATAGTTGCTCCGCAAACGTCGCAAGCGTGGTCGTTGTCGTCGTCGGCGTGCGCGGCTTCGGCGGATTTCGAAGTACAACCGGAAGTCTTACAAGCGTGCCAATGTTTGGTTGTGTCTTTTTCCCAAGTAGTTTCATCATAGTCGTGCGTGCTGGTCGTAACGGTTTCTTCTGCCGTAATTTCAGTCGTGCAACTACTATTGCTAAAATACTTACCGCAATGCCCGCAATACCAGTATTCTATATTGCCGTCAGTTTGACAAGTAGCCGTTTTTTCGGTTACGTGAGTTGCGTTTGTATGTCCGCAAACGGCAGCGGGAACGGTTACCGTGTAAGTTTTTGTTTTAGATACGTCACCGCACTTGAAAGTTGCCGTCAAAGTAACCGTCTCAATTCCGTCTTGTTCGGTTACGGTGTAGTTGCCGTCGCTAGTAACCGCAATTGCCGCGGCGTTAGAACTTGCCCAACTAATGGCGACGTCTCCTGATTTTACGGGTAGTTTGCCGTCGGCGGGAAGATCGTTTGAATTTTCCGCAACGGTAAGGGCGTTCATTGCTCTATCAACTTTTTGTTCGTCGGTAAGCGTGTACGCAATTTCGATTGCGGTAATGCGCACTTGTCCGTTAGTTTCAGAACCGGTGTTACCAACGCCGAAAGTAATCGTGTTGTCTATTACGGCAACGGTTACGCCCGATTCAATTTGTTTGCCGGCGTAAGTTAAAATACCGGTATTTTTCACAGTATAAGTTATCTTTACAGAAACCAAAACGCATCCGCTCGTCGTAAACGAAAGCGAAGGATTTTCAGTTTGATAAAAACGCCAATTAGTACCGTCAGTATAATATTTGCCCGTATTATGGGTTCGTCCTTCTTCGGTTACCGTTAAAACTACACCGCTAAGAGTAGCAGTAAGTTCTTTATATTGAGTACTGTTGATCCATTCGTTAGCGGAAGCGTAAGTTGCAATATTAATTGTTTCTATCAAGCAACTGCATTTAGTACAAGTATCGTTAGCACCTTTTGCGTGTCCGAGTGCCGACTCGGCTTTTTCAAAGGTTGCTTCGTCTGCGGTGTCCTTAGACGACGCGCCGCAAGCCGAGCAGGATTTGTAATAAACCGCGTTTTTGGTACAAGTTGCGTCGGTTTTTAAATATTTGTTCTCCGCCGCTTCGGCGCTAAAGTCGTGCTCGGATAATTTGGTTCCGCAAACGTCGCAAGCGTGGTTTTTGTCGGTGTCAACGCAGTCGCTTGCGCTCTTTCCGCAGTAAGCACATTCGTGCGTGTTGTTAGCCTTAGGCGTATGATCGC
>CAYXDB010000155.1:0-2569 GCA_964463735.1 uncultured Ruminococcus sp.
AAAGCGGGAGAGGAATAGGTCAGCAAGCAGACGTCGGCAAGCATACAGTAGTCCATCATGCGTTGTGCCCAGGAAAGATCCTTGTCCGAGAGCGCACGGATCTCTGCCTCACTCATCTCCGAGAGGGTCTCCAACTCCTGCGGCTCTGCCTGATACACGTCCCACGCGCCGGCATACCGGCGGCGCAAACGGTCAAACAGACCGCGGTGCCAAAGGCATGCTCTACTCAACCAGACCCAATAGAGATTGTCGCTCATGAGCACCTCCCAACAAGATCAGCGTTTGCTTTGCTCCCACAGAAGGACCGAGGCCGCCACGGCGGCGTTCAGCGATTCTGCATTCTGCGAAATGGGTATATAGACGCTTTGGTCGCACAAAGCGGACAGTTCTTTTGGTATCCCGTGCCCTTCATTCCCGATCAAAAAGCAATCGGTCGGCGCCAGGATCGCATCATGCAACGATACTGCATGCGGGCGCAGTTCCGCAGCGAAGATATGGCGCCCTGCCGATCGCAATTGGCGGATGGTGGCAGGATAGTTCGGTGTGATGCACACCCGCAGGCGGAACAGACACCCCATGGAAGCGCGCAGCACCTTTGCATTGTACAGATCGGCGCAACCGTCGCTCATAATGACCGTGTCTATCCCAAACGCCACAGCCGACCTTACAATGGCCCCCAGATTGCCGGGATCCTGTATATCGTACAGTAGCAAAATACGCTGCTCACGCAAAAAAGAACTATCATTATATATTATAATACTTCTTTGGAAAAAGTCAAGATATTTTATAACGGCCAGCACGCCCTGCGGCGCTTTTTCGGTGGAAACTTTTTCAAAACATTCATCTGCCAGGATATAAACCGGCAGTTCAGCATATTGCGGTGCGCAAAAAAATCTGTCCACGAGCGGGAGGATATCTTCCCTATGGCTCTTTGCCACCAAAAGGCGCTCGACCGGCAGATGTGCCCTGGCCGCTTCCTGCACGAGTTTTTCCCCTTCTGCCAAAAAGAGGCCCTGTTCCTCGCGATATTTGCGTTCTTTAAGGGAGGCAGTGGTGACGACCATGTCGTTTTTACGGCTGGTTATCACAGGCTGTATTATTCTCATCATTTCACCTCACACGAAAGAAAAGTAACAACCTGCCGAGGTGCAAAGCGCCTCGGCAGGTTGTATCTCAAAACTCAAAGTGCGGCTTTTGCCTTCTCCACGATCGCGGTGAAGGAAGCCGGATCAGCAATAGCAATCTCGGACAGCATCTTGCGATTCAAATTGATGCCAGCCTTCTTCAAGCCGTGCATCAACTGAGAATAGTTGATCCCATTCAATTTAGCAGCCGCAGAGATACGCGTGATCCACAGAGCGCGGAAATCTCTCTTCTTCATGCGGCGGCCGGCAAACGCATAATTGCCGCTCTTCATGACGGCCTGTTTAGCCATTCTGAAGTGCTTGCTCTTTGCACCCCAATATCCCTTCGCAGCCTTTAATACACTATTTCTTCTCTTGCGCGTCATAACGGCGCCTTTAACTCTAGCCATTTCAATTATCCTCTCATCAATTTCTTAGTTGTCCGGGCTTATTTCTGGATCAGTGTCCGGATGGCGGGTGCAAAGCACTCACTCAGAGTAGCGCCCTTACGCAGGCTTCTCTTACGCTTCGCAGTCTTGAGCCCCAGATTGTGGCGATGGTGCGAATGATTCATTTTGACCTTGCCGGTACCGGTAACGTCAAACCGCTTAGCAGACGCTTTATGTGTCTTGATCTTTCCCATGGTAGTTCTCCTTTATTTGTATTGGCAAATGCCGATTTAGGACTGTTGTTTTACGGGGGCCAGGATGATAGACATATACCGCCCCTCTGTTACCGGAGGCTTTTCCGAATTGCCAAATCCGGCACAGGCTGTTTGAAATCTGGACAAAACTTCAGCGCCCAGGCTCATGTGGGCCATCTCGCGCCCTTTGAAACGGATGATCGCACGCACCTTGTCGCCGCCGGCCAAAAACTTCTTGGCCTGATTGACGCGCGTATCAAAATCATGCGTATCGATGCGGCAGGAAAGTTGCACTTCTTTTACTTTTACTATCTGCTGCTTTTTACGTGCCTCTTTCTCGCGTTTATCCCGCTCAAAACAAAACTTGCCATAATCCATGGCACGGCAGACCGGTGGTGCCGCATTGGGAGCCATCATGACCAGATCCAGGTCTCTGTCATATGCGTACGTCTTGGCTTGCTCCAGCCCCATGATACCGAGTTGTTCTCCGTCCGGGCCGACCAGCCGCACTTCTTTGCATTTGATCTCATCATTGATGGACAGTTCTTTCGCGCTAATAGTCTTGTACCTCCACAACAAAAAATGCGTGCAGACTCCCGCACGCACAACACCCCCCTGCTATACACAGAGGAAGATATTGACCCAGGTCGCTCCATGCGCCAAGGTGAGAACGGAAATTCTGCTTCTTTTTCGCGTTTCCAAACGCTCGCGTGTATTGTAGCACATCTTTGGTCAAATGTCAATAGTTTTTGCATATTTTTTCTGCCGGTTTTTCTGCCGGGCGCATACCGTCATAAAAATG
>CAYXDB010000156.1:0-2464 GCA_964463735.1 uncultured Ruminococcus sp.
ATCTTCTTGAGACGGTTGTTCCGCGCGATGACGCGGCGGTACAGCTCGTTCATATCCGATACGGCAAAGCGGCCGCCATCCAGCTGCACCATCGGGCGCAGATCCGGCGGGATGACCGGCAGTGCCTCCAGGATCATCCACTCCGGGCGGTTGCCGGACTTGCGGAAGGCCTCTACGACCTCCAGCCGCTTGATCAATTTGATCTTCTTCTGGCCGCTGGCCTGAGCCAGCTCTTCCTTCAGTTGTGCGGACAGCGCCTCGATATCGATGTCCATCAGCAACTGCTTCACAGCCTCCGCACCCATGCCGGCCTTGAAGTCATTTTCATACTTCTCGTAATAGGCATCGTACTCGGTATCGGTCAACAGCTGCATCTTCTCCAGCGGTGTAGAACCGGGATCGATGACGATGTACCGGGCGTAGTACAGCACCTTCTCCAACAGGCGCGGGGAGATATCCAGCAGCAGGCCCATCCGGGACGGGATAGCGCGGAAATACCAGATATGGGAGACCGGGCAGGCCAGTTCGATGTGACCCATACGTTCGCGGCGCACCTTCTTAGTGGTGACCTCCACGCCGCATTTTTCGCAGACCTTACCCTTGAAGCGGCCGCGCTTGTACTTACCGCACTGGCACTCCATCTCCTTCATCGGGCCAAAGATCCGCTCGCAGAAAAGACCGTCTTTCTCCGGTTTGAGCGTGCGATAGTTGATCGTCTCCGCCTTGGTGACTTCGCCATGCGACCAGGAACGGATCATGTCAGGCGATGCCAGGCCGATACGGATCGACTCAAATACGTTTCTCTTCATTGACTATATACCTCTTTCCCTGCTGTGCAGGGGAAGCATAACCCCTCTCGTATAAAGTATGGCAATCAATGGCGCAGGCCATCAGAAGTTTTCGCTGTCCTCGATCACATCCGCAGAGTCCAGCACGTCCTCATACGGTGCATCCTCATCTTCAAAGTCGTCCGTCTCCTCGTCCTCGTAGTCCTCATCCTCGCCATCCGGCTCATCGCCCTCGTCCGCATCGTCCTCATACGCGCCACGGTCGACGGCATCCTCTACCTCCTGCAAGGTGTGCATGGTGGGCATGTCGTCATCGATCAGATCAGAGAGTTCGATCTCCTCCCCGTTCTTATCCTGCACGCGCACATCCAGCGCCAGCGACTGCAATTCCTTGACCAGGACCTTGAAGGACTCCGGTATACCAGGCGTGGGGATGTTCTCCCCTTTCACGATCGCTTCATAAGCCTTGGTACGGCCGTTGATATCATCGCTCTTCACCGTCAGGATCTCCTGCAGGGTGTAGGCCGCGCCATACGCCTCCAGCGCCCAGACCTCCATCTCGCCGAAACGCTGGCCGCCGAACTGCGCCTTACCGCCCAGAGGCTGCTGTGTGACCAGAGAGTACGGGCCATTGGAACGGGCATGGATCTTATCATCTACCAGGTGATGGAGCTTGAGGTAATACATGATGCCCACGGTGACCGGGTTGTCAAACATCTCGCCGGTCCGGCCGTCGTACAGATCCGTCTTACCGTCAATGACCTTGACGCAGTGATCCTTCCGGTATTCGGCCAGTTTCTCGGCATCCTGCTCGATCTCTGCCGGCAGGCGTTGCAGGTCATGGTGACCATTCTCGTCCTCGACCTCGATGAACAGCGCTTTACCGATCACGTTCTCGCCCTCGCGGATGTCCCGGGCATACCCGACCTCCCGCATCCATTCCACGATGTCTTTCTCGTTCGCCCCGTCAAAAACAGGCGTCATGATCTTATAGCCCAACTTGCGGGCGGCAAAGCCGAGGTGCACTTCCAGCACCTGTCCGATATTCATACGGGAAGGCACGCCCAACGGGTTCAGCACGATATCCAGCGGGGTACCGTCTGCCAGGTAGGGCATATCCTCCGGCGGCAAGATGCGGGACACGACGCCCTTGTTACCATGGCGGCCGGCCATCTTATCACCGACCGAGATCTTACGCTTCTGTGCTACGTAGACACGCACCACCTTGTTCACGCCCGGTGCCAGATCGTCCGAATTGGAACGGTCAAAGATCTTGACATCCACGATGATACCGGACTCGCCGTGCGGCAGTTTCAGAGAAGAGTCACGCACCTCGCGCGCTTTCTCACCAAAGATGGCACGCAGCAGGCGCTCTTCCGGCGTCAGTTCCGTCTCACCCTTCGGCGTGACCTTACCGACCAGGATATCGCCCGCATGCACCTCCGTGCCCAGACGCACGATACCGTCTGCGTCCAGATCCTTCAGCGCGTCCTCACCCACGTTCGGGATCTCGCGCGTGATCTCCTGCGGGCCCAGTTTCGTATCCCGCGCCTCCATGGAATATTCCTCGATATGGATGGAGGTGTACATGTCCTCGCGCACCAGGCGCTCGTTCAACAGGACGGCGTCCTCGTAGTTATAGCCTTCCCAGGTCATGAAGCCGATCAGGGCATTCT
>CAYXDB010000157.1:0-2390 GCA_964463735.1 uncultured Ruminococcus sp.
CTTTTTTCTTTCCTTTTTTTACAGAAACCCTTGTATTTCCCCGTTGCATTTGATACAATAAATATGGTCTTACAAATTTTATAAAATAAGGAGTATCTATGACGATCGAGACCATTATGACGTTTCTGGTCCAACTGCTGGCGGGGTGCGGTGTTTTCCTTGTGGGTGTGAAACTGCTGACGGGGAACATCGAACAGCTGGCTACCTCCCGCATCAAATCGCTGTTCAACCGTACGGCGGACAAGCGGTTGATGAACGTGGGGATCGGTGCCGCCACCACGGCCCTGATCCAGAGTTCCGGCGTGACCACGGTGCTGATCGTGGGCTTTGTGAACGTGGGGGTCATGAACCTGTATCAGGCGACCGCCATGATCATGGGTGCCAATATCGGTACCACCATCACGGCGCAGATCGCGGCCCTGGCCGCCTTCCCTATCACGATGTACATGCAGCTGCTGGTCTTTATCGGCATCATGATGGCCATGCTGTGCAGCCGGGACGGGTGGCAGAAATGCGGCATGATCCTGGCCGGGCTGGGCCTGGTCTTTATCGGCCTTTCCCTGATGTCCCAATCGATGGAGGCATACAAAGACGATATCCAGGTGCTGTTTGAAGATATGACCGACCCGGTATTGCTCCTGGTGATCGGCATCCTGCTGACGGCGCTGGTGCAATCCTCTTCTGCCACGACCTCGATCGTCATTGCCATGTGTATGGCGGGGCTTACCGTAGGGACGGGGGGGAACGAGGTGCTGTTCTTTATCCTGGGTACCAACGTGGGTTCCTGTATCACCGCGCTGATGTCCTCGATCGGCACTGGCACCAATGCCAAGCGTGCCAGCCTGATCCATCTGCTCTTTAACATTTTTGGCGTGGTCATCTTCTTTGTCCTGCTGCTCCTGTGGCCCAGTTTCATGGCGGACACCTTTGCCATCTGGTTCCCCACGGCGGCCACGCGCATTGCTATGTTCCACACCTTCTTCAACGTGGTCTGCGCCATCATTTTCCTGCCTTTCTCTTCCCTGTTCGTCAAGCTCTCCATGCTCCTGATCCGCGACAAGCAAAAGGCGCAGGAGATCAGCTATCTGGACGACCGTATGCTTACCTCTCCTTCCCTTGCTATCTCGCAATTGGAAAAGGAGACGGTGCGCCTGCTGGATACTTCCATGAGCGCTTTCCGCCTTTCCTATCAGGCGTTCCGCACCCGGGACACTTCCCTGTTCCCGTCCATCCAAAATGAGATGGAGAAGGCCAGCAAGGTCAACCAGGGCATCCTGGGCTACCTGATCCGCCTCTCGGCCAACAGTAACGTCAGTGAAGAGCATCAGGTCGTTGCCATCCACAGTAATATCGGGGACGCGATGCGTATTGCCGAGATCGCAGACAACTTCATCAAATATGCCAAGCGGTCAACCGAGGAGAACCTCCAGTTCTCTGAACCGGTCAAGGAAGAGTTGGACCGCATGGTGGCGCGGGTAGAGGACCAGCACGAAGCGGTCAAGGAGCTCATCCTTTCCAAACGTCTTGCCCTGCTCCCTGTCATTGCATCGACGGAGGACGAGATCGACCACATGCGCAAGGAACTGATCGACGGCCATATCGAACGGCTGAATCAGGGTACCTGCCGGCCGGAGTCCAGCAGTGTGTTTATCAACCTGGTCTCCAACCTGGAGCGTCTGGGCGACCACCTGACCTATATTGCCGACACGCAGCGCGCTTGAATATTTCTGGCCTCCCTCCGGGAGGGAGGCCACGGGGAAGCCGTTTGCCTCACTTACTGCCACCCGGAGGAAGGCCTATATTGCGCGGCCCTAACAAAAAAGTCAAGATCATCCGTGTGATGATCTTGACTTTTTTGCTGCATTTTTATGGTACTATTGTAAAATCCATTGGCGACGACCCCTTTGCTATGCGCAAAGAAGCGGTCCTGCTTGCCCGGTCAGTCGTCTACGCGGGCGGCCAGGCGATCCACATGGGCACGGTAGAAACCACCATAACAACCGTTATCCAGGGCGTCCCGGATATGCTGCATCAACTCATTATAGAAATACAGGTTGTGCAACACGCACAGGCGCATGCCGAGTGCCTCCCGCGCCTTGAACAGGTGGCGGATATACGCCCGGCTGTAATGGCGGCAGGCCGGGCACTGGCAACGGGCGGAAATGGGGCGCGGGTCGGCAAAGTATTTTTCGTTATTGATATTCAGCTTCCCTTCCCAGGTGAAGAGGTTGCCGTGGCGTGCGTTCCGGCTGGGCATGACACAATCAAAGAAATCTACCCCGCGATAGACCGCCTCCACGATGTTCTGCGGGGTGCCTACCCCCATCAGATACCGCGGTTTATCCTTGGGCATATAGGGCTCGACCGTTTCGATGATATGATACATCTCC
>CAYXDB010000158.1:0-2374 GCA_964463735.1 uncultured Ruminococcus sp.
AGATACGGGAGCGCCTGTATAAGGAGACGCTCAAGGATGTGTCCCTGCGCGTGTCGGATGGGGAAACGACCGACTGCTTCCGCGTGGCAGGGCGGGGTGAGATGCACCTGTCTATTTTGGTCGAGACGATGCGCCGCGAGGGATATGAGATCTGCTGTTCCATGCCGCATGTCCTTTTCAAGACCATTGACGGGAAATTGCACGAGCCGATGGAGCATGTCTCGATCGACGTACCGGATGATGCCGTTGGCGCCGTGGTGCAGAAGCTGGGTGCCCGCAAAGGGGAACTGCTGGAGATGGGCAAGGTCGGCTCCCGCACCAAGATCGAGTACTCTATTCCGACCAGATGCCTCTTCGGCTACCGCAGTGAATTCCTGACCGATACCAAGGGCGAGGGCGTGATGAATACGCTCTTTGACGGATACCAGCCCTTCAAGGGGGAGGTAACGACCCGCTATACCGGCTCCCTGATCGCATCGGAGGCAGGGGAGGCCACCTCCTTCGGCCTGTTCAATGCGCAGGATCGCGGCGCCATGTTCATTGGCGTGCAGACCCCGGTGTATGAGGGCATGATCGTGGGCGAGTGCCCGAAGCAGGAAGACATCTGCGTGAACGTGTGCAAGAAAAAGCATTTGACGGCCGTGCGCTCCAAGGGGGCGGATGAGGCACTGATCCTGACGCCGCCGATCGTCTTCTCACTGGAGGAGGCCATTGACTATATCGCAGAAGATGAACTGATCGAGGTCACGCCGCGGTCGATCCGCCTGCGTAAAAAGATCCTGGATACGGCCACCCGCCTGAAGGCGCAGGCCGCCGCGCGCCGCTCCTGACAGGGGACTTGCTTTTTCCCGCGCGATATGATACAATAGCCATAGATACTTGAAAAGGAGGCTGAAAAGACCGCCGTATGAATATCCATGACAGAACCATTACGCATGAGGATGTTTTATATGTGGTGCGCCGTGGCTGGGCCCTCTTGCTGCTCTTTACCCTTTTGGGAGGACTGCTTGGCAGTGCCGCCGCGATGGTGTTGGTCGAGCCACAGTATTATGCGACCGGCCGCATCTTCGTCCTGACGGAGGACACCGAGATGGACGAGGGGATGGACGCAACGCAGGTCGCCCTGGGGCGTGCCCTGGCCAAATACGTCAGTGAGACGATGATCAACGATGCGCTCCTTACCAATGTGCGGGCCTATTTTGCCGCGCGGCAAGTGGATCGCCCTACGGAGCAGTGGGAGGATCTGAGCCTGTATACCGATGCACAGATCAAAAAAATGCTGGACACCAGCTGTGAAGAAAATTCCCAGACGGTGGTCATAGATGTGCTGGCCCCCACCGCTTCTCTTGCCTGCCACCTGGCTGAGGCCGTGGTAGGGGAGGCAGAGGTCTCTGTGGTCAGCATCCTGGGCTCCTGCCGCATCCAGACGGTGGACCAGAGCGTGACGCAGGCGCAATACGTAGGGGATTCTACCGTGACGATCGTCCTCTTTGGCGCCGTGGTCTTCTTCGCCGCTGCTTTCGTATGCCTGTTTTTGCACCGCGTATATGCGCCCGCCCTGCGGGATAGTGAAGAGATCGCCCACCTGTATGGGGAGGCCGTGCCGTATTGTGGCCGCTTGCCCTATACGGCAACGGTATGGGAGGAGGAAGCCTGATGCAGACGTTCTATGACAGTGCTGACTATGAAGCGTATCGGATGATCCGGGCCAGTCTGCGTGCCCAGTGTGCGGACCGCACACACCTGGTGATCGGTGTGGCCCCGATCGGCATGGCGCAGGGGACGCGCGTGTGTGCCGCCCTGGCCGCCTCTTTTGCCGCACGCGGGATGCGCGTGCTCTTGCTGGACGGCGTGGCGGATCGCCCCTTAGCAGGGGAGCATGTGTTCTTGCAGCGGGCAGACGTGCCACAGCCGGTAGGGGAAGCCGCACCGGGGATGGACGTGCTGTCACCGATGCGCCCAGCGGAAGAGAAGGATATGATCAGCACCGCCGCGTATGAAAAGATCGTGGCAGATGCCAAAGCGACCTATGACATGGTATTTATCGATCTCCCCGCCGCAGATGCCAGCGCGGATGCCTGCGCGGCCGCCCCGCTCTTGGATGGCATCGTGGTATCGATCGCCGCCGGGCAGGGGACCCGTAAGGAAACGGCCTATGCCCTGCGCATGTTGCATGGCGCCGGGATCCCGCTGCTTGGGATGATCGGGGTAGAACCGCCTACCGGCCGCAAAACGAAAAAAGAGCAAAAAAAATCCTGAAAAGGTATTGACTTTTTCCTGCGCCTGTGCTATAATGAACTCGTTCGTGTGATACGACACATGCGGGTTTGGCGGAATTGGCAGACGCGTAAGATTCAGGTTCTTATGTCAGCAA
>CAYXDB010000159.1:0-2338 GCA_964463735.1 uncultured Ruminococcus sp.
CGCCGCGGCGCACCCTTTCGGTCTATCGTATCTTTTGGCGTCGCCGGCCGCCGCGCGGCCTGTCACGCCTCCATTGTGAGGATGCAGGCGCCCGGCACCTTTTCTTCTGCCAGGCGGTGCTCCCGCCCGTGGCAGGTAAAGAGAAGCATCTGCAGGCCGTTTCGGCTCAGAACTTCCAGCACTTCCAGCATCCGGGCGGCGCGGGCATCATCCTGGTGGGCAAAGCTCTCGTCAAAACACACGGGTGGCTTCTCCGCGTACAGCAGGTCGATCAGGGCCATGCGCAGAGCCAGATACGTCAGGTCCTGCGTGCCGGCGCTGAAATAGTCCAGCGCGTGCGTTGCCGTCTCGTCACCCACGGTCAACGTAAGGTCCGCCCCTACGCCGATCCGCGCATAGCGCCCTTCCGTCCAGCGCTCCACCAATTGGCGGGCATACTGGGAGAGGCGCGGGGAGACCTGGCGGCGCAGTTGCTCCCCGGCGCCATCGATGGCGTCATAGGCCGTGCAGCAGGCGCGGTGCTGTGCCTCTGCCGCCTCCCGCCGCTCTACCGTCTGCTCATATTCTGCGGCCAGCGTGACCGGATCCTCCAACCCACGCGCCTTCAGCACCCGGCGCTCGATCTCACGCACGCTGCCTTCCAGCATCTCTTTCTTCTGGCGGTAGAAGCGCACCTGCGTCTGCGTCTTATCCGGGTTCAGCGCCTCTGTGTGTATCTCATACTGATCCGGCAGGCCGGCGCGGGCATCTTCCTCTCCCATCTTACCGGCCAGGCTCTGGCGCAACGTGGCAATGACCTCATTTGACGACAAACGGGTCTGCTCATATTGCTGTTTTTTCTTCATGACCGCGTCGACCGCCCGTTCCAATTCGTCAAGGAACGGCCAGATGTCGTCCTGCGGCAGGCGGGTCTCAAACCGGCGCACGATGGTATCCAGTTCGCTCAGGCGGGCATTGTACGCTTCAAAGGCCTCCCGCTCATTCTCTACCGAGCGGCCCTTTTCCCGCTCCCATTCCGCCTGCCGTTCCCCACAAGCCTCGATCTGTTGCAGGCGTTCGGCAAAGCCCTCTGCCGTACTGCCGTAGACAGCCGCCAGGGCCGCCAGGGCGCGGCGGGTGTACAGCGAGATGCCAAGGCACGCCCCGGCCACCACGGCAAACAGCACCGTCCCCGCAATACACAGGGGGCGCAGGGCCGGGAAGAGCAGGGCCGCCAAGAGGCAGAGAAGCGCCAAGCCAGCCCCTACGCCAGATGCGATCAGGCATCCGGTGCGCCGGCGGGTTGCGGAAGTAAAGCGGGCGTGCAACACGGCCGGGCCGCCCAGCTTTTCCGCCTGTTCCAGATAGGGGCGGTCGGGTTCGTTTGGCACCTCGGTCTCCAGGCGGATCCGGTGCTCCCGCGCCGCGGTGTAACGCCGCTCGGCTTCTTCCGCTGTGCCGCGCGTGCCGCGCAGTTCCCGCAGGTCGCTCTCCTCCAGGCGGATGGCCGGCAGGCCATCCAGTTTTTTCAGTTCCGTTTCGGCCTGGGCCAGATCCCGCTCTGCCTTGTGCATGCAGTCATAGGCGGCCACCACCGTGGCGCATTCCTCCAGGCGCTGGCGCCGCTCTGCTTCCTGCAGCTCGACCGTTGCCTCCTGCAGTTCCTTTTCCTTGCGTTGCAGGAGGGCCTCATCTTCCAGCAGGGCCGCGTTACCGCGCTGTGCCGCCTCCAGGCGGGAGGCCAGTTCTTCCTCCTTGACCGTCAGGTCAAAGATCTCGCCCCCTTTATTGTTCTTATAGAGCAAAGAGCGGCGCAGGCTGTCCAATTTATCCAGGGCACGCTTGACATTGACGTTCTCATCCCCGGCGAACAGCAGGTTCTCGATCGCCGCATTCATCTCCTGCGCCCCCACGCGCGGGGACCCGATCTGGGGCACGAAGGCCGTGTTCCCATAGACCTCCTCCGGGACGCCGAGGAACCTCTCCCCCGGTGCCTCCGTCCCCAGCAGCGGGGTGCCAGTCTCCAGATCTATGATGGCGGCCGTCTCGCGATAGGTCTCCCGCTCGCGGCCCCCGCCGACTGCCACCGTACTGCGCTCCAACCGATAGCGCTTTTCACCGACGCGCACCGTCATACTGCCGGCCGCGCGGCCCCCTTCCCAACTGATGCGCTTTTTCTTTTCCCCCAGCTGGTTCCCGGTGGCACGACCGGGGAACCCGTACAACATGTAGCGGATGAAGGCGGCCAGCGTGCTCTTGCCGGATTCGTTGGGCCCCTCGATGATGTTCAGCCCCTGGCCGAAGTCACAGGCGTATTGATGCAGGCGGCCAAAATCGGTGATCTCTATGTGCTCTATGA
>CAYXDB010000160.1:0-2336 GCA_964463735.1 uncultured Ruminococcus sp.
TGGCACGCTGTGGTCGATAGAGTGACCGTCTACGACGATGACCGCTTGGTGTATTCCTTGAAGGATGGGACGGAGATAACAGTTATGCTTTGAGTTTCTTAGAGTATTTTCATCTGTCTCTAACCTTGCAAAAAATTGACTTGTTGCAGGGCTTTTTAGCTATACCACTATTCGAACCGGTTAAATATTTCTTTTACGTTAACCCTCCTTTCTTTGTGTTCATTCAATATCACACTCCTTGTCTTTTTCAATATCGATTCTGTGAACGATTGAACCCTTGAACGATACAAAATCCGTCGTTTCTGTCTTACCGGGGCAGAGGATGGCGGATTTATCGTTTGCGAAAGAAAAAACGCCCCCAAAACCACCGAAATGAGCGGCTTTAGGGCAAAAATGAGCCGCTTTGGGCATATAAAGCAAAATTCCATAGCCGAAATTGTATCGACTATGGAATCTTTTTTGGTTGCGGGGGTGGGATTTGAACCTCACGACCTCCGGGTTATGAGCCCGACGAGCTACCAGGCTGCTCTACCCCGCGATATGATGGTGCCGGAAACCGGGATCGAACCGGCACGAGAACTGATCTCACGGGATTTTAAGTCCCGGGCGTCTGCCAATTCCGCCATTCCGGCATGAGTTCGCGTAACGCGCACCGCTTCACTTCTCACATAGTATAGCACGTTCTTACGCATTTGTCAAGAGTTTTTCTGCTTTTTCGTGCGCCTTTTCTCATTCTTTTTCGCGGATATCCGCGCGGGCGGGGAAATGGGCGCTGTGCGTCCCCTCAAAATGCAAGGACCCCCAGGTGCTCCAGCAATATCTTGATCCCCAGCAAAATGAGTATGACGCCGCCGCACACCTCGGCCCCGGCGCGATAGCGCGCACCGAACACGGCACCGACCTTGACCCCCAGGGCCGAGAGAAGGAAGGTGACACTGCCGATCAGTGACAGTGCTAAGGGCAGATCCACATCCGGGAGCAGGCCGAAGGTGATGCCGATGGCTAGGGCATCGATGCTGGTGGCGATGGCCATCGGCAACATGGTGCGGATGCCGAAGGAGGCATCGGCGCTTTCTTCATCGGAGGAAAAGGCCTCTTTGATCATATTCAGGCCGATCAGCGAAAGGAGCAGGAAAGCGACCCAATGATCCCAATTGACGATATACTGCTCGCAGGCTTGCCCGAGCAGGTAGCCGAGAAAGGGCATCAGCGCCTGAAAACCGCCAAACCACAGGCCACAGGCCAGCATATGGCTTCCGTTTACACGCTGGGCGGACAGCCCCTTACAGACGGAGACGGCGAAAGCGTCCATCGACAGGCCGATGGCCAAAAGGATCAATTCTGCAATATGCATAAGTGCCTCCTGCGCCGCGCGGCGCACGCGTAAGATCGCCGCCCCCGGCAGGAAGACGGCGATCGGTCTTATCTAATAGTATGTTGGTTGCGCAGATTAGCGGCCGAAAAATACGTAGAACAGCGGCAGCAGCGCGGCGCATACCGTACCCACCACAAAGAGCGTATGGACGACCTTCATCTGCCACGGGAAACGGTCAAAGAACCAGAACAGGATGGGCGTGGCGGCCAGGGCAGCCAGCATCACGACCAGCAAAATGACCATCAGGGCCGGTGCGAAGAAATAGACATTCAGCAACGGGTACAGGCCGAAGAGGGGGGAGAAGACCAGAATGAGATAGAAGAAGGCACCGGTCAGGCGGAATTTGCGCTTGGAGCAGAGGGACAGGATGAAGAACAGCGCACAGAACCCGGCGGTGATCCCGAAGGTGACCCAGCCAGCGACCACGGAATGATGCTCATACTGTGCCTGCCGGATCAGGATCAATTGGATGGGCGTATAGATGCCGCAGAGCAGGGCATAGACAGACGCATCTGCCACGCGGCCAAACAACTCGCCCCCGAGGAACCGGCGGGCAAACGAGGCACCATAGAAAAGCAACCCGCCCAGGCCGAATGTCACGGCAGACCAGACATAGGTGGGATCAAAGCCAGCCAGCGCGATGCACAGGATGGCCAGGGTAAGGAGCGACACGCCGCCGCCGACCACATCCAGGATGAAGAAATATTTTTTGTCCCGCTCCGTCTGGGGCAGCGCCTTGGCTGGAGTGAGAGATTTGAGCAGTGCCATAATATACCTCCGTATAGGTTTCATGATTCATACACCTCCATTATACAACAAGACATACAAAATGACAAGGGCTTTTTGGAAAAAAATATTGTAAAGTTTTTATTCTGGTGCCCGCGCGGGGAAAAAACGGTTTTTGGACACGCGCCTGCGCCCGCCTCTTGACAGACGCGCGATTTTATGGTATGCTGGTGTC
>CAYXDB010000161.1:0-2222 GCA_964463735.1 uncultured Ruminococcus sp.
GAGCAACTGACTCTTAATCAGTGGGTCCGGGGTTCGAGTCCCCGAAGGTGCACCATAAAAAGCACTTGCTTGCGCAAGTGCTTTTTTCGATTTTATCCGCCAGCGGCGGAAGAGATCCACCTGTGGTGGATCAGATCGCCACGCGATGCGATCTTTCTGCCGCGGCGATGAGCGGCGTATTTGTAAACAATTCCGGATATTTCCTTTCCCTCTTGATATATAACTTCCTTTATGATATAATGAGCGCACATGCAAAATACCGATCTACAGGAGAGCAGATACATGGTTGACGAGCAAGTGCTGGCTTTTGCCAGGGAAGAACTGGATACTTTCTTAGACCGCCTGGGGGTACAGGCAGATATTCAATTGGCTTTGGCCACAGAGAAGGGGGTCTCTCTTCCCGTCAAGGATCCCAAGTTGGATGACGCCATTGCCATTTCCGTCCACGACCGCGCTGGTTACATCGTTGGTTCCAATGCACGCAGTGTTCTGATCGGCGTTTATCGCCTGCTGGCTGAATGGGGCGTTCGCTGGGTAAGGCCTGGTAAGAATGGTACCTTTTGTCCTTCCCACACCACGGCACCGGATGTATCGCTCACCGAATATGCGGATAAGCGCCACCGTACCATGTGTATCGAAGGGGCCGTCAGCCTGGAAAACGTGCTGGATATGATCGACTGGCTCCCCAAAGTGGGGATGAACGGATATTACATCCAGTTCAACGATGCCTTTATTTTCTTTGATCGCTGGTATAGCCACCGTGGGAACCCCCTGCGCCAGGCAGAGCCGTTTTCTTATGATACGGCCCTCCACTACGTGGACATCATGGTGCGGGAGATCAAGCGCCGTGGGCTCCTGCTGCACCGCATGGGGCACGGGTGGACCTGCGAACCGTTTGGCGTGCCGAACCACGGCTGGGATCCGGTAGACCCGGCAACTTTCCCGCCGGAATACGTGCGCCGCTGTGCCCTCGTGAAAGGCGAACGCCGGGTGTGGCGCGATATGCCCATCGCCACCCAGCTCTGCTATTCCGATCCTACCGTGCGGCGCACGATCGCGCAGGCCGTGCTAAGATATGCCAAAGAACACCCCGAGACCGATGTGATCCATTTTTGGTTGGGCGACTTCTTTAATAACACCTGCGAGTGCGAAAACTGCACGAAATATCGCTATTCCGACTATGCGACTGCTATGGTCAACGATATCACCGACCTCCTGCAGGAGGAAGGGATCGATACGCAGATCGTCTTTTCCTGTGGATATAATCAGGCCCATCCGCCCATTCACGAAAAACTGCATCACCCCGCACAGACCATGCTCATGTTTGCCCCTATCTCCCGCACCTTTGCAACGCCGTTCCCGGATGGATACCGGCTGAAGGAGATACCGCCCTACATGGTCAACGCTTTTGATAACCCGCGCTCCGTAGACGAAAATCTGGCCTATCTGTATCAGTGGGAGCAGTATTATACGGGGGACGTGGTCGATTTTGATTACCACCTGATGTGGGATCATATCCTGGATGCTGGTGGTGAGGGGATTGCACGCGTCCTGTATGAGGACATTCGGCATTTTGATGCCCTGGGCATCGACAGTTTCATCAGTTGCCAACTGCAACGCAATAGTTTTCCTACTTCCATCGCTATGACCGTGATGGCTAAGACCCTGTGGGACAAACATGTCGGTATGGACGCAGTGCGGCAGGAGCTGTATGCGGCGGCATTTGGGGAAGAGATGGCCGCGCAGATGAAAGAATATTTTTCTGTGCTCTCCCGCGGCTTTTCTATCGGGGCGATCCGCAGTCAGGTGACGGTAGAGCGGGATGCTTTCCGCCGGGATCTGCAGGCCGCCGTGGCGGCGATCGACCGTATGACTCCCGTGATTGCGGAAAAGACCGACGCGCAGACGGATCCCTGCCGCCGGGAAAGCTGGGCATTGCTCGCCTATCACGCCCGCATATATGGCACCCTGGGGCGTTCCATCCTTGCCTCTCTTTCCGGGGACAGGGAAGAGGGGGCGCGCCTGCGGGACGCTTCTGCCCGCATCGCATGGGAGAGCGAAGAGGCCGTGCAGGGGGCGCTGGATTGCCTTTTCTACGATGATATGACCCGTGAGCGCATCAATTTGGACGGGCCGACAGCCTTCGTTGATTTCTGACCGGCACGAAACGACTTTACAGTCTCATACTTTTATACAGTATAGCAAGCGGTGCTCGTCCGTGG
>CAYXDB010000162.1:0-2120 GCA_964463735.1 uncultured Ruminococcus sp.
CCTCGGGGCGCCTTGCCGAGCTGCGCGAAAATACGGCTCCTCCTCCGCAGGTTTCGTCCACGCAATCCTTTATTTTCGGTATTTTTCTGTCCGCAACCTCTGCTGCGAGAGCCATCGCTCCGAGGAAATTTCTTTTCGAACGCGAGAAAAACAGCTTTTTAACCTTATCGACCGGCTCCCTTGCCACCTTTAAAAGCTGCGACTTTGGAAGCGGTCTTTGCTTTTCGATAACCGCACCGAGCTTTTTCTCAAAGCCCTCCGACATCAAAAATCTGCGGGTAAGCGATGCGGTCTGTCCGACATCGGCGTCCACCACCGTAAATCTGTCGGTATCGTTTACCGTCGCTATCTCGGCGCTCGGCACTCCGTATTCCGCACAAAGTTTCAAAAAGTCATTAACGTTTTCCGGAGAAACCGCCGCAAGCATTCTCTCCTGCGATTCACTTAAAAGTATCTCGTCAACACCGAGACCGCTGTATTTAAGCGGCACGGCTCCGCATTTTATTGCGGCTCCCGACGCCATTTCGCTTATCGCACATATAATTCCGCCGCTTCCGACATCGTTTATCGAGCTGCAATACCGTACAAGCCTTTCGTCATTAAACAGGCGCTGCAGGGCGGCAAGCATTCCCGCCTTACCAACCGGAACGTTCTCTCCCACGAGCTTGGCGCCGTCCTCGTTCTCGCCTTCGGCGGCTTTGAATGCAATTCCGTCGCGTCCGGTTTTTCCGCCGAGCAAAAACACGAGGTCTCCGCTTTTCGAGGCTTTTTTCAAAAGCTCCGCTACCCTTTTCGATTCGGTAAGCGCGAGCGCAACGCAAAACTCAAACTGCTTTTTAACATAACCGTCGCTCACCGCCTCCGCGTTTTCGGAGCAGGGAATACCGAGTCCCCTTGCATAATCCGAGTAGCCTCTTGCCGCCTCGGTCGCCTTTTCGATCTCAACCGCGGAATCGGAATATCCGTAGAGACGGCAGGACTCAAAGGGATATGCGAGCGCACAAAGCAGATCCCGAACGCTTCCGCCGAGACAGTTTGCAGCTCCGTCGTACGGCGACACCGTTACCGAGCGGTTGCAGTTTTCATTCTTAACGAGCATAAGAAGCTCTTTTCCGTCGCATTCTCCGTCGATTTTTATTCCGTTTAATTTTTCGGTCGCCTTTTGTATTCCCTTTGCACCAACGTAAGAATTGGCAGACGTCGCTATGTCAAAAACAGTTGCGTTTCCGCTCTTCTTAAGCGATTTATAATGCTCCCACGCAACCCTTGCCGCCTCGTCCTCGCAGTCAACGCGAGAAAGAACGGTTCTGAGCGTCGTATGCCGAAAGCTTTCAGAAAAGAAGCTGTCCGCTATGCGAAGCTCGGTAAGCGTGGGCTCGCGGCTTTCGGACAAAAAGTAGTTCTGAACACGAACCATATCGTCCATATCCATTTCAAGACAAAGTTCGCTTTTGAAGCGCTCAAGCTCTGCGTATTTTGCCGAATTAAAGCCGTTTACCGTCTCCGGAACAGCCCCTGCGGACGCATTTTCAAAGTTCTCGGAGCCGGGAGTCAGTGTATGCGTATGCTCGTTAAGCAGTGCCTTACGAATGCTTTCGGTTTCCTCATCGGTCAAACCTTCGGGAAGGGTAATTTCGGTTCCCACCGTAACACGCACGTCGGTATTCGGCTGCAGAAGCGCGATTATATCGGCAGCCTCCTCGCTTTTGCGATCGCTTCTGCCGTATTTTTGCATAATAAGAATTTTTCCGCTGACCTTCCGCTGTGTCCTCTTATCCTTTTCGGCGATGACAATCTCGCCTCTTTCCGAGGCAACCGTTTGCTTTAGCGCAGCAACCGTCTCCTTGGTCACGTCGCCGTTTATCTCTATAACCTTGCGTATCTTTACCGGTCTTACGTTCAATGCCGTTTCGGAATATATTTTTTCGGCAACGAGATTGTACATAAAGCCCTCGGCATTATTTATTTCCGTGTAAATCCGATGTAACATCAAGCTTACTCCTAATTTTTTATTTGCTCCTTGAAGGCTCGGCGGCGTTATCGCCGAAGCTCCGCTTCTTCAAGGATTATATATAAAACGCACGCGGCGTGTATTTTTAAAATATTCTATTCTATTATAC
>CAYXDB010000163.1:0-2083 GCA_964463735.1 uncultured Ruminococcus sp.
TGGTATACTAAAGTAATCGGTCGTCTTTCTCCTTATTTTTGCCGATGAAGGAAGGAACGTAAAGGATATGGAAAACAAGCTGCAAAAGAAGTACGGGCTATTCACTGCGATCTGCATGGTCGTGGGGATCGTGATCGGCTCCGGCGTGTTTTTTAAGGCGCAGGACATTTTGAATTACACCAACGGCAATATGCCCTACGGTGTGCTGGCCTGGGTGATCGGTGGGGCAGTCATGCTCATCTGCGCCATGAACTTTTCCACATTGGCCACCCGCTATGAGCGTGTCAACGGCCTGGTCGATTACGCAGAAGAGTTGATCGGCCCCCGCTATGCCTATTTTGCCGGCTGGTTCACGGCTACGATCTATCTGCCGGCCATGACCTCCGTCCTTGCCTGGGTCTCTGCCCGCTATACCCTTGTACTGTTTGGAAATACCGACATCACCGGGGGCCTCTGCATGGCGCTGGCCGCTTTCTATCTCTGCGGCACCTACACGCTCAATGCCCTGGCACCGCGCCTGTCCGGCAAATTTCAGATCAGCACGACCATCATCAAACTGATCCCGTTGGCGGTCATGATCGTGGCCGGTATCCTGGTGGGGCTGATCAACGGCAATATCGGTGAGGCATTTTCCTCCGGCTCTGTCTCGGCAGATCTGGTGTCGGAAGATGGTGGCCTGCTGGCCGGCGTCGTCGCCGCGGCCTTCGCGTATGAAGGATGGATCATCGCCACCTCCATCAATGCCGAGATCAAGGATGCCAAGCGCAACCTCCCCCTGGCCCTCTTCTTCGGTTGCATCATCATTGCGGCTGTATATATCCTCTATTACATCGCCCTGACCGGCGCCGTATCTCTGGAGACCCTGATGCAGGATGGCTCCCCCGCGGCCTTCAGCGCCCTGCTGGGCCCTGTGGGCGGCACGATCGTCAATGCCCTGATCGTCATCTCCTGCCTTGGCACACTGAATGGCCTGATGTTGGCCTGCACCCGCTCCACCTACGGTCTGGCCGCCCGCGGAGAAGGGCCGCGCCCGGACGTCTTTGCCGAGGTCAGTTCCACGACCAATATGCCCTCTAACTCCGCCGTGCTCTCCATGCTCCTGTGCGGCCTGTGGCTCTTCTATTTCTACGGTGCCAACCTGACGGAGCCGATCTTCGGCCTCTTCAGTTTTGACTCTTCCGAGTTGCCCATCATCACGATCTATGCCTTCTACATCCCGCTCTTCATCCGGATGATCACCCGGCGGGGGGACAGCGGGTTCCTGCGCGGCATCCTGCTGCCGATACTGGGCATCCTCGCCTCCGTGTTCATGGTCTGCGCCGCCATCTATGCCCATGGCATCGTGAAATATCAGGCCGCCGCCGCCAGCGGCGCGGGCTTCTCCTTCCCGGTGCTGTTCTACCTCATCGTTTTTGCCGTCATCATGTTGCTGGGCGCATGGCTCTATCATAGCCGTGACCGGCATGCATCGTAAACCAGAATAAGAGAGGAACGCATGAAAGAGGTACAGCTGTATACCGATGGCGCGTGCCTGGGGAACCCCGGCCCTGGGGGCTGGGCGGCGATCCTGGTCTACGGCACGCGGGAAAAGGTGCTCTCCGGCGGTGAAAACGAGACAACGAACAACCGCATGGAATTGCAGGGCGCCATAGCGGGGCTTTCCGCCCTGCGGGAACCGTGCTGTGTCCGGCTCTCCTCAGATAGCCGCTATCTGATCGATGCGATCCGCCTGGGGTGGATCGATCAATGGCGCGCCCATGGCTGGCGCCGCGGGAAAGAACCGCTCAAGAATCCGGATCTGTGGCAGGCGCTGGACGCCCTGCTCTCCCAGCACACCGTGACCGTCGAATGGGTCAAGGGGCACGCCGGGCACCCGTACAACGAGCGCTGTGATGCCCTCGCAAGTGAAGAGGCCGCCCGCCGCCAGGCAGGCGCACAGTCCTAAAGGTCTGGCTCACCCCCCCTACATACAGGCACCGCCCTGCGCTGGATGTCAGCGCAGGGCGGTGCCTTTCTTTTTCTCTGCCAATGTTTGCGGTGGCGGCAAGGCAGGCAAAAGATATCAAAGGCGCTTGGGGCGCCC
>CAYXDB010000164.1:0-2065 GCA_964463735.1 uncultured Ruminococcus sp.
GATGCATCAGGGGCAGATTCCAGATGGGGAAGGTCTCATACTTGGCATACCCAGCCTTGTTCTGGCGCCGATATTCATGATAGAGCTGGGACAGGCAGGTGGCCATCTTACCGCTCCCCGGTCCTGGCGCGGTCACGACCACCAGATTGCGCGTGGTCTCGATATATTCGTTCCGCCCATAGCCTTCATCACTGACGATATAGGCGACATTATTCGGATAGCCTTTGATGGGATAGTGCCGGTAGACCGGCATGCCCATGCCCTCCAGCCGCCGCTGGAAGGTCTTGGCCTGTTCATTATCCTCGGTAAATTTGGTCAGGACCACAGAACCGACATACAGCCCATAAGAACGGAAGATGTCGATCAGGCGGATGACCTCCGCATCGTACGTGATGCCCAGATCCGCACGCACCTTATTCTTGGCGATGTCCTGTGCGCTGACCGCGATCACGATCTCGGCATCGTCCTTCAATTTTTCCAGCATCTTGATCTTATTGTCGGGGGCGAAGCCGGGCAGGACACGCGCCGCGTGAAAGTCATCGAACAATTTGCCGCCAAATTCCAGATACAACTTCCCACCGAACTCGCGGATACGCTCTGTGATCCGCTCTGATTGCATGGAAAGATATTTTTCGCTGTCAAATCCTTTTTTCATGATCTTCTTCCTCTTTTGTTATTCCCACATGATCTATATTATATCATGTGTGGGCAGGGGTTGCAAGCCCTTTTTGCAATTTCTGCATCGGCCCTCTCCTGCCGGGCGGGTAGTGGAACGGCATGCCTGCCATATAAAATCCCCTGCCGCCCGCAGGGGCGACAGGGGGAGGGATCAAGCGAGGATGGTACCGTCTGCGTGGAAGAGCGGCAGTTTTTCCAGATACGTAATGTCGGTGCGGTCCTGGGCATCGCCTTCGGCCAGCACGGCCATGCGCCCCACGATCCGGCCACCCGCCGTCTCGACCAGGTTTTCCAGCGCCGTCAGCGATTCCCCGGTGCTGATCACGTCATCCACGATCAGGACGCGCTTACCACGCATGTATGCCGCGTCATCCCCATCCAGATACAGCGCCTGTTTATGCTGTGTCGTGATGGAGGTCAACTCATATTTTACCACATCGGTCATGTAGACCTTGATGCCCTTGCGCGCCAGCACATAGCGGTTGATCCCCGCCTGGCGGGACATCTCATAGCACAGCGGGATGCCCTTAGACTCCGCCGTGATCATCACATCAAATTCCGGTGCCTTGGCCAGCAGAGCGCGGGCACAGTGCTCGGTCAATTCCACATCGCCAAACATGATAAAGGCGGCGATGGACAGTGACTCGTTCAGGGGGCAGAGCTTCAATTCCCGTGTCAGCCCTGCAATGTTCATTTTGTACACCATGGCTATGACCTCGTTTCTCTAGATTTCCAACGGACAGAAAACAGTATACTACATTTCTCCCGGATTTTCAAGAGGAAACTCCCCTATTTTTTAAATTTTTTCCTGCATCGTTTCTTCAGAAAACAGGAGGCAAATATTTTCAGAAAGTATCTTGACAAGGGCGGCGCACCTGTGCGATAATAAAAGTAGATGTCGGCACCCCTGCCGGTACCATACCAAAACAAAGGAGAAATGCTATGTATTGGATCCCTGTATTGATCGTGATCGCTGTTCTGGCAGCGCTCCTCTTTGCCGCCGGATATATCAAGGCGCCCCCGGACACCGCCTATATCATCACCGGTCTGCGGCGCAAGCGCCGCGTGCTGATCGGCCAGGCGGGCTGGCGCTGTCCTTTCATCACCCGGGTGGACCGCCTGTCCCTGAAGGTCATGCAGGTGGACGTTAAGACATCGGAGGCTGTCCCTACTATTGAATTTATCAACGTATCGGTCGATGGTGTGGCAAACATCAAGATCTCCTCCGACGTGAAACTGCTGGAGCGCGCGGCAGAATCCCTGCTGGGCATGCGCCGGGAAGAACTGATCATGCTGGTCACGCAGGTGCTGGAAGGCAATATGCGTGAGATCGTTGGTTCGGTCGGGCTGAAGGAGATGGTACAGGACCGGCAGGGCGTAGCCAAGA
>CAYXDB010000165.1:0-2063 GCA_964463735.1 uncultured Ruminococcus sp.
CTGACGGATATTGCCCCGGAGACGCTAAAAAATGCAGTGATCTATCGGAACGTATTTCCCAACGTAGATTTGAAATATGAAACCCTCAGCTATAATGTAAAGGAAAGCATTATTCTAAATGCACCCCAGGAAGAGGGAACGGCCTATACATACTCCTTCCTGCTGACCCTGGATGGGCTTACGCCCAACCTTCATGAGGATGGCAGCATTTTGCTGCAAAACACTGACAGCGAAACGGAATATACCATTCCTGCTCCCTACATGATGGACAGCAACGAAATCTACTCAGAGGCTGTCCATTATACCCTGACCGAAACAGAAGAGGGCTGGCTGCTGACCATTACTGCTGACGAGAGCTGGCTGAATGACGAAAGCCGAGCCTATCCGGTTGTTATTGACCCCACCATCATCAGTAAGAAAAATGAGAGCAAGTTTGTTGGTGGAACGGCATCCCAGAACACCGCATCCACTTCCATTTCAAAAAAGTGGATGACAGTAGGATATCACGATACCCACGGCGAAATGCGGGCATACTTCAAGATCACAGATATGCCCAAGCTGGATCCGGGCTGCACCGTAGTAAATGCCTCTGTAGGCTTAAACATGGTGGATTACATTCCCCAGTACAATTCCTCCGCAAAGAGCACTCTGTCCATGCACGCAGTAACCGATGCAACCAGCGGAACAGACTGGCTGACCAACTTGACCTGGAACAACAAACCTGACTATGGTGAAGCCATGGACTATGTGGTGACCCATGGCAACGAAATTGACTACATTCTGTACTGGGATATTACCAGAGTGGCCAAGGGTTGGTATGAGGGCTCCACTGAAAACTACGGTTTGGTACTCACTTCCGATCAAACATCCTCCACCAAATATCGTGCCTGGTTCGACTATTCCGGCTATGCCATTTTGACCCTGACCTACCGGAATACCACCGGCATCGAGAGCTACTATACCTATCAGACCCAGTCCGCCGGACAGGCAGGATCCAGTTATGTAGGAGATTATTCCTCCGAATTGACTGTAGTTAAAGATGATCTCAGCTTCTCCAACACCGCCATGCCCTTCAGCATGAGCCATGTATTCAACAGCGGCCTGCGAAGCGGCAATCTGTCTGACAGTGCCCTGAGTTCGCTTCATATACAGGATTTCAGCAGCATGAAAATGGGCTACGGCTGGCAGCTTAGTGTCCAGGAAACCGTGAAACGGGTAAAAATCGGTGATTCTTATTACCTGGTATACCGGGATGGGGATGGCACTCAGCACTACTTCACCTACCAGACCCCATATATCTATAAAGATGAGGATGGCCTGGGGCTTACCATCAATGCCACCTATACAACCACCGATGGAAAATACATCATGGAAGATACTTCCGGCAACAAAAAATGCTTCATCAACGGTTATCTAACCTACGAAGAGGACGGCAACGGCAATAAAATCTGCTATGCATATAACGGAGCCACAGTCACAAGCAATAACGTGGACGGCACCACCTGGTATCCTCCGTCCACAGGAGCTTATCTCAGTGCCATTTACTCCGTGAACAAGGGTCAATCTGGTTCCACTAAAATCTGTAGCTTCACCTATTCCGGAAACTATCTTGCCTCCATCACGGATTACGCCAGTCGAACCACCAAGTTCACCTATAGCGGCAATCGTTTGACTAAGGTAACTCACCCAGACGGAACCGCCGTCTTTTACAAATACGATGACCCAACCGGGCATCTCATCCGTGCTTATGATGCCGAATCGCAATACGGAATCCAATATACCTACAGCGGAAACGGCGTGTCTAAAATTTCCGAATACACCGCCACATCCAAAGGTGGGACAAAAACATACGGTTCTCAGGTAAAACGCTCAAAAAACGGCGTTCAGGAGGCCATCTATACCTACGATGGAAACGACCGCACCTTTGGTACTTCCGATGACATCGTAACCCGGTATGCCTTTGATTACTCCGGCCGCACCATCAACGCAACCACCCTGAATTCATCTCAGACAGAGATCCTTGGTGTAACCGCTGCGGCCTATACTGCCTCCTCCGGAACCAG
>CAYXDB010000166.1:0-1895 GCA_964463735.1 uncultured Ruminococcus sp.
CTTTTCTCCCTTTGGTCGAAAAGCAATTGATGAAAGAGCAAGATCGCGTCAGTTTCACTCCAAACAACAAGAAGCGGAAAATATTTTTTTGTCCGCCATTCACAGAAAACGACAGGCTCCGGCTTGCCGTTTTTTCATGCGATCCGTTCCTGGCGGATCTGACCGCGCCTGGCCAAAGGCTGTCACCCCCACATGCCCAGCCCCGGCTTAGGGGTGCCACGCAGAGGCGGCGTTCGCCCGGCGAAGAGGGCGATGGCATTATCGCGGATATCGGAGAAGGTCAGGTCACGGTCCCGCAGGATGGTGGCGGGGCAGGCCAGGCCGACCTCGTACAGGAAGGGGCCGTTATACCCCACCTGCGCCAGTTTCTCCAGCACCTGTGGCCAGGAGATGCACCCCTCTCCAGGGAGCCAATGCCGCTCGTTCAGGCGGTCATAGTCCGATACGTGCAGGGTCACGATGCGCTCTCCCAGTGCCGCGATCAGATCGGTCACCTCGCTCGTGAGCAGGTGGTTGGTATCCAGGCAGGCACGCAGGGCGGGGTGGGCAGAGAGCAGTTCCTGCATGTCGGCGGCGTCCCGCCCCAGACAGGTGCGGGGCAGGTCTTCTACGGCCAGGATGGCACCGTGCCGGGCGGCGACCTCCGCCAGGATGCGCAGGGACGCTTTGGCGCATTGCATGCGTGCCGCGCGCCGGTCGTCCGGGATCGGCTCGCCACTGGCGTGGATGACGAACAGGCGGATGCCGATCGCACTGGCCTGTTCGATGAGGGTGGTGAAGTATTGCAGGGTGTGCTGGCGCACGGCGGCATCCTCGGAGGAAGGGTCGATCTCATCAAACGGGGCAAACGGCAGATGAAAGGACCAGAGCGTGATGCCATAGCGCCGGGCCAGTTCCGCCACCGCATCATAGCGGATATGGGCATACTCTTCCGACGGCAGGGAGATCTCCACGGCTTCTATGCCCGCATCGCGCAGGGCACGGAAGTTCTCCTCCGTCAAGGGAAATCCGCAACTGGAAAGACCTATCTTGTACATCATGGTATCCTCCTGTTGATGCGGCATTGCCGCTTTTATCTGAAAAACAAAAAGCCCCCGGCGCCTATCGGCTACCAAGGGTGCATACGCACGGTCCCACCTTGTTTTTCACTCAGGCTCCAGAAAGCCATATTCCTTAACGCGGACAGACGGCAACGCTTATCGCGTGCAGCTCAGGAGTGGTCTTCATGACCGGCGACCGTAAAGGCATTCCACCACCGCCTTCTCTCTGTCCGACGCCCTGGCCATTACTCTCTCCGTCACAGCCTTTGCGCTGATTATAACACAAGAAGCGCACTTTGTCAAGAGAAATGCAAATTTTTTTGCCCCGGCCCAGTCACTTTCTTTCAATGCAAAAAGCACCTACCGCAGTAAGTGCTTTTTGTTTATAATGCTTGGCAAATTGGGAACCGTCTGTTTATTCCTTAATCTCATATATAAACAAAGTTTCGTTAATAATTGCATAGGAAACGCTTTTCCCAACTAACTCTTTGCATTCTTCTGTGCTAAAATATGCCGATGTTGAGTATTCATTATCATTTAATTTGATAATAACACTGCCTGTATATCTATAAAAGCCTTGTTCCCAATTAGTAATTACTCCATCGGCAGGATCAATCTTTTTGCATTTGTTCTTAAATATAAAAAACATAATGAGAAAATACACGCCCGGCAGTAAAAGGCAAACGAAATTACTTATATTTACGACAGCAAATACACCTGTTCCGATAGTTTTTGTAAATAACAAAAGGCATATTAAAGTTTCCAGCAAAACAAATGGAATTAACCATTTCAACGCTGTTGATAAATACTTTCTTGCCGATAGTTCCATAAAAAACACCTCTACAAATTTTGATT
>CAYXDB010000167.1:0-1854 GCA_964463735.1 uncultured Ruminococcus sp.
GCGATTCCCGTAAGCTCGGACAATTCCTTTTGTGTCATTCCCGATGCACGTCTTGCCTCGATCAATGCCTGTATAATTTCGTCTGCGTGGGCAGTATGAGTCACATTACTCATTGATTCCAATACTCTCCCAATCAATGTCATCCGCATCAACATAGCCGCTGTTTTCCGCAGCCTCTATTCTTTTCGCTTCCTCAGCGGTTACTTTTGTAAAATCGGGATCCCAAGCAAGAACCAACTTTTTGATAAACTCATAAGCAAACGCTTTATCTGCTTCCGGTAAAGCATCCATTAAGCGTGCGGCTTCCATTGCAATACTTGACATATAAGATACCTCCTCATTTGTATATATCTCCGCGATTGCCAATATCAATCACGAAGATGATCTCAACCGTTTCTTCGTTTTCGTTTCGATAGATAATTCTCCACGATCCAACGCGAAGCCGTTTTCGTCCGTCGTTGTAGCCTTGCATTGTTTTTATATCTCCGACAGGCGGGTTATAGGTCAGCCCCGTAATAGCATCACGGATTCTGCCAACCGATTTTTTATCCAATTTTGATAAAAAATTCAGTGCATCCTTTGAATACCTGATTTTGATCTCATTCATTGATCATTCTCCGTAAAAATGGAATGTTTTATCCTACACTTATAGTATATGGGATTTATCCTATTTTGTCAATAGATATTCCGAGATTTAACAAAAAGATTTCAATTATTTCTTATATCCCATACACTTTGACAGCCGATGTTGAAAAAACGATATTTTTTAGCAATTTTACGCAGGAAATCAGTGCTTTTAAGAAATATAGTAATTACCAATCGGTTATTCCATTTTACAGATTGGTAATGCTGCATAAATTGTATGTGTTACATCATATAACTTTTGGTAAATGTTACAGTCGTCCCCGCAAAAGAAAAAGACACCTGCGCGCTCTTGCGCGGCCCCTGAAAATGCCCTGCGCGGGCGCTTGACAAACCCCGCAGGACATGGTATAATATTGTATTACACAGTAAAAACAAGACACAGGAGATATGCATATGGCTGAGAAGAAAATGGTAGAGCAGATCACCTCTATGGAAGTGGATTTTGCCCAGTGGTACACCGACATCGTAAAAAAAGCCGACCTCATCGACTATTCCAGCGTGAAGGGATGCATGATCATTCGCCCCTATGGCTATGCCATCTGGGAGAATATGCAGCGCCTGCTGGACACCCGCTTTAAGGAACTGGGGCATGAAAACGTCTATATGCCGCTTTTCATCCCGGAGAGCCTGTTGCAAAAGGAAAAAGACCACGTGGAGGGCTTTGCCCCCGAGGTGGCATGGGTGACCCATGGCGGCAATGAGCCGCTGACCGAGCGCCTGTGCGTCCGCCCGACATCCGAGACCCTCTTCTGTGAGCACTATGCCAACATCATCCGCTCCTATCGCGATCTGCCGAAACTGTATAATCAGTGGTGCAACGTGGTACGATGGGAAAAGACGACCCGCCCGTTCCTGCGTAGCCGGGAATTCTTGTGGCAGGAGGGGCACACCATGCACGCCACGGCAGAAGAAGCGATCGCCGAAACGCGCCAGATGCTGAACGTGTATGCCGATTTCCATGAGCAGGACCTGGCCATCCCGGTCATCCGCGGGCGCAAGACCCCCAGCGACAAATTTGCCGGCGCCGAGGACACCTACGCGATCGAAGCGCTGATGCATGACGGCAAGGCATTGCAGGCCGCTACCTCCCACTATTTTGGTGACGGGTTCGCCCGCGCCTTCAACGTGACGTTCACCGACCGGGACAACAAGATCTGCCATCCGTTCCAGACCTCCTGGGGATCCACGACCCGTATGATCGGCGGTCTG
>CAYXDB010000168.1:0-1848 GCA_964463735.1 uncultured Ruminococcus sp.
AAAGACAGCCACGACATAGTGGCTGCCCGAGATAGTGATGCGTTGTTAAATTTCGACGCCCGTTGACGGGTACGTCGGCAATCTACCCTTTTAGAGTATGGGCAAACCATCAGTTCACTGGTGGTTTTGACTTAAGATTTTTTTCTTAATCTTAACTTTCAAAGTCGCAATATGTTTGCGACTTTGAAAATATTTGTTTGAATGACTAAGATTTTATACAACGGGGAATACGATTACAAGGAACTCTATGTGTGCTTTTTGGTACATTTAGTGACAAAAAAGAAACTTTGCGGTACTTTAGCGTGACTTTTCCGTACTAAAAAGAAACATAGAGTAGTAAAAAATTTGCAATAACTCAAAGTATACCGACGAGAGAAAAAGGGCGATTCGCCAAGCGGTTTAGCGGCGACGCCCTTTCTCTCGGTATTGAGTTTTGTTTTTTTTGCTCTGTCTTTTTGGCGGGTGCTTGACCGCGGAGCGAAGCGACGCGCTTGTATAGTCAAGCACCCGCCATAGTGCCTTTTGAAATTTTTTGTATTCTAATTACATTTTTTGTTCACATTCCTAAACTTAAAGAAAGTTGTCATATAAAAACAGTATTTTTCACATTTGTCAAAAACGACCACAAAAGTTGTCTTGAATGACAACAAAACAGTTGAAATAATTATGGTTTTGTGCTATAATACAAATAAACTTTATTTGAATTTGGAGATTTTATTATGACAAGTTTGAAGAATAATATTGACCACTATATGCAATTAAAAGGTATTAAAATGTATAGTCACCTTCTTGTTAACATAGCGCATCAGTTGGAAATTAACGGAAAAGAAGCATATATGTTTGCAGAAAAAGAAAAAGCAAATTTTTCAAAAATGCTAAAAGGACAAAGACCGTTAAAATATGAATTTATCGTTCCGTTAGAAAAAATTTTCGGTGTTTCGTTGTCAAGAATAATGGACGAAAACGCATATAAACTTCCCGTTGAAAAAGATAACGTGCCATTTAATAAGGGGTTTAGATATTATGCATTTTTAGACGAGCCTGACTTATACCGTAATGAATTTGATAAATTATTAGCAAAAGACGGAAAGTCAATATTAAATAATACCGACGAATTTGGAAAAACCTTTTTAGATTATGTTGTAGAATACAGAGCTACAAACGGCGTTAGATACCTTTACGATGCATACGGAATTACGTTGAAATGGTATTATAATCATTTTGATTTTAACAAAGAAAAAGGAATGATTTGGTGTAATTTTGAAAATGCAATTGAATTTGCAAGGCTTGTAGCAAGTATGAATGACTCCGATTTATTTAATGCCATATATGATTCTTATAATATGTTTTATACTAACGGTCATTATGGCGGCTCGGATTCAATCTTTTATTCTCCAGACTATTTAGAAATATTGTTAGACAATAAAGCAATTTTCGATTCTTTATTCGTAATTAAAAATTACGATTTGCAATTAGGGAATATTTCAAAAAGAAAACTTAAAACGGACGTTTTACACTATCGTTCTATAAACCCGATATTAAATAATTGCTTAAATTACGCATTAAAACATTTGGATAAATATAAATCACAAGCAATAAGGATTTTAAGATTCGGGATAGTTCACAACGAAGAAATTGCAAGTAAAAGTGATATAAATTACTGTTATGTATGTAATGAATTGGGTGGTCTAAAAAACTGTAAAGACGAAAACTATTATGAGTGCGTAATTCTTGTTAATGAAAATATTACAAAGGATAGTGATATAGAGAAACTAATAGAAGAATTACCCAAATTTAACAGATATAATTAAAAAATGAACCGAGGTAAATTATGTTTAAAAACAGTAT
>CAYXDB010000169.1:0-1822 GCA_964463735.1 uncultured Ruminococcus sp.
CCCCAGTTCTTCAGCAGTAAAGTCGCACAGGCGCCCCGGCATCCCGCAGACGCGCTGTAAGGTGGCATCGTGAAAGACCATGGGCACGCCATCCCGGGACAGTTGCACGTCCAATTCGATCGCGTAGCCCGCCCGGCAGGCCGCCTCAAAGGCACGCAGGGAGTTCTCCGGCACGTGATCGGTGTGCAGGCCGCGGTGGGCATAGTTGAAGGAGGCGTAGTATGCCGTGGCTTGCCGCGCACGGTTGGGGCGCACGGCCAGCAGGAGCAGGCATAGGAAAAGCAGGAGCAGTCCTGCCACGATCAGCAGGATAAGGACCGGTGTCGTCATCTTTCGTTTCTTCCTCTATCTTTTCATTTTTGGTATGGTCACACAGGGGGGTCAGTCGTCACCGGCATCCAGCGCTTCCAGCCCTTTTTTGGCCTCCGGGCGGACATCACCGTGCCGGACGAAGAGCATGGTCACAAAGGCAAATGCGCAGGCGATAGCCGCATAGGGGAAGAGCACTGAGCGCATACCAAAGCGGTCCATCAGGAAGCCGGAGAACACCGGGGTGATGATCTGGGCGGCCATGGAGGCCGTGTAATAATACCCGGTGTATTTTCCCACATCCCCGTTCTTGGCCAGTTCGACCACCATGGGGAAGGAATTGACGTTGATGGTGGCCCAGGCGATCCCCGCCATGGAGAAGAAGAGGATCATGAGGGCATTGGAGGTGCCGGGCTCTACAAAATAGGCACCGGTGAAGGCGGCCGTCAGCAATGCCACCCCCAGCAAAATGGTCTTTTTCCGCCCGATCCGGGAGGCAAGGATGCCCACCGGGAGATAGCTGATAATGGCGGCGGCGTTAGCAATGAGCAGGGTGGTGGAGTAACTGACGTGCAGGACCTCGGTCGCGTAGACCGAATATTTGGAGGTCACCGCATTGTACCCGATGTACCACAGCGCGACCGACGCAAGGATCAGGAGCAGGGAGGTCATCTGGCCGCGCGTCAACTTGCCGCCGGCCGCATCGCGTTCCTCACCCTCCGCATCACAGTGCAGGGCGGCGCTCTCGGCCTCCATATCCGCGGCCCATTGTACCTCCCGGACAGTCAGGGAGAAGACGCCCAGCGCCACCAGCATGATGGCGGAAACGGCCAGCATATAGGCAGAAAAATCGGTCCGCCCGGCCTCGCTCGTGCCAAAGGGGCTGGCCAGCACCAGCACCAGCATGCCACCGGCCGTGCCCATCAGGTTGATCACCGCGTTGCCCTTAGAGCGCAAGGGCTTGGGCGTGATGTCCGGCATCAGCGCTACCGCCGGGGAGCGGAAGGCGGCCATGGCCAGCAGGGAAGTCAGCAGCAGGAGGATGAAGAGGGGGAGCGTAGTGACATATCCCAGCAGTGAGAAGAATACCGCCGCCGCGATCGTGCCAAAGAATATGTAGGGGGTACGGCGGCCGTACCGTGAACGCGTCCGGTCAGAGAGCTGGCCAAACAGCGGGAGCAGGAAGATGGCGAAGATGTTGTCCAGCGCCATGATCAGCCCGGACCAGGTCTGGTCCATCGAAAAACGGTTGGTCAGGATCAGGGGTACGATGGTATCGTAGGCCTGCCAAAAGGCGCAGATCAGAAAAAAGGCAAAGCCGGATAGGATCGTGCGTTTGTAATTTAGTTTCATAGCATTCCTCCTGTGGGCGCCCCTCTGTGTCGTGCGCGCCCATCTTCCTATATTGTAGCACAAGGCAGAGGATTTGTCAATCATGCCCGCGCCGCTTTGCCGTTTTTGCCTCTTGACGCGGCGGGGAAAAACGTGTATAATAGAGAAATGGATAAAGGAA
>CAYXDB010000170.1:0-1769 GCA_964463735.1 uncultured Ruminococcus sp.
CGCGACAGAGAAGTTTTCCCTACAGGAACTTGACAAAGACGGGGAAAAGAGGTATAATAGACCGTAACACAGCAAACCTGACCGTATGTAAACAGAGATGAGGTAATACTATGCAATTGTACAATACCATGGCGGGGAAGAAAGAAGAATTGGTGACCCTGGAGCCGGGCGTGGTGCGGATGTACGCCTGCGGGCCGACGGTCTATAACTATTTCCACGTGGGCAATGCGCGCTGTTTCGTGGTGTTTGATATGTTGCGCCGGTATCTGGAATACCGCGGGTATACCGTGCACTTCGTGCAGAATTTTACGGATATCGATGATAAGGTCATCCGCCGCGCGAACGAAGAGGGCGTTTCTTACAGCGATATCGCCGCCCGCTATATCGAGGAATACTTTACCGATGCCCGGGGGTTGGGCGTGCGTGCCGCCACGGTGCATCCGCTGGCCACGGATAATATGGATATGATCCTGCAGATCGTGCAGACCCTGGTGGACCGGGGATATGCGTACCCCGCGCAGGGGGATGTGTATTTCCGCACACGGTCGTTCAAGGATTATGGGAAACTGTCCGGCATGCGGATCGAGGATCTGGAGTCCGGTGCGCGGATCGACGTTTCCGACCAGAAGGAGGACCCGCTGGATTTCGCCCTTTGGAAGGCCGCCAAACCCGGGGAACCCGCCTGGGAGTCCCCCTGGGGGAAGGGCCGCCCCGGCTGGCATATAGAGTGCTCTGCCATGGTGCGCCGCTATCTGGGAGAGTCGATCGATATCCATTGCGGCGGGCAGGACCTGATCTTCCCGCATCATGAGAATGAGATCGCGCAGTCCGAGTGCTGCACCGGCCGCCCGTTTGCCCGCTACTGGTTGCATAACGGATACATCAATATCGACAATCGCAAGATGTCCAAGTCGCTTGGCAATTTCTTCACCGTGCGGGAGATCGCGGAGGAGTATGGGTATATGCCCATCCGCTATTTCATCCTGTCCTCGCATTATCGCAGTCCCATCAACTTCTCGCGGGAGATCATCGCGCAGGCGCAGGCCGCGCTGGAGCGTATCTTCACCTGCCAGGACGCACTGGACTTCTTCCTCAAGAATGCCGCAGAAGAACCGGTGCGCCCCGGGGAAGAAGCTTTGGTCGCGCGCTTTGCCGGTGCACGTGCCGATATGATCGCCCAGATGGATGATGACTTTAACACGGGTGGCGGCATTGCGGCCATCTTTGATCTGGTGCGGGAATTGAACACCGCTATGAATGGCAAGACGCCCGCCTCTTACGGGGCGATCGCCGCCGGGCGCGATATCCTGGCGGAGATGGTGTCGCTATTCGGCTTCGTGCGGGAGGAGAGTGCGGCCGACCGGGCCCTCTCTGCTGAGATCGAGGCCGCGATCGCCGCGCGTGCCGCCGCCAAAAAGGAAAAGAACTATGCCGAGGCAGATCGCATTCGTGCCGACCTGCTCTCCCGTGGCATCGTGCTGGAGGATACCGCACAGGGCACCAAATGGCATCGCAGATCATGACCGGCGCGCCCATATCAGCGCTAGTGGCAGGGGTAGCCGTCCTCGGTTGCCCGCAATAGTTCGCACGATGCAAGTTTGTGGCTGTCTCATTCAGATCACCGCGTAGTTTTCCGGTCTTCCTCCGGAGTAGAAAGCGCGCAAAAAACAGGCCTCCCTCCTAGCACGGAAGGAGCCTACGCTGAGCCTCCCTCCGGGAGGGAGGTGGTGAGCGCAGCGAACCGGAAGGAGCAAGCGTAGGTTCGCCAA
>CAYXDB010000171.1:0-1754 GCA_964463735.1 uncultured Ruminococcus sp.
ATTATATGGCCGCCGCGCGGCCTTTTCGTGTCCCCCGCCGGTCGCGGAAGGAGCCAGCGTAGGTGCGCTTGTGGTTTCCCGTAGGTGGCAAAAGGCTAATGGTTATAATCACAAGGCCCGTATCAACCTACAAGAAACCTAACAATGAGGTACGCTTGCTCCTTCCGGTTCGCTCCGCTCACCACCTTCCTCCCGGAGAAAGGCTTTTTTCGTTGCCGTTCACTGCGTTCACTACCTCCGGAGGAAGGCCACGAGAGCTTTTTCCGTAGGGACAGGCGTCCTCGACTGTCCGAGAAGGAAGCTTATAAATTACATCGCGGGGACAAACATCCATTTCCACCATATGTACCATTGTCGCAAAGATCAGCGTACCATCTGCGGACAGTCGAGGACGCCTGTCCCTACTTTGTGCGTCTATGTGCGCGGCTTTTCGGTTGCCCTTGCCACTCTTTCGTGGCCTCCCGGAGGAGGCCTGTATGGCGCGGCCCTGACAAAAACAAGATCATCTACGTGATGATCTTGTTTTTTTGTTGCATTTTTGTGGCTCTGCCGCAAAATTCCATTTGCGCAGCCCCTTTTGCTTCACGTTATTTTTTTCACGCAAGGGGAAAAAACTTTGCCTAAGTACTTGACAAACACATATGAATGTGCTATCATATGAACGAGCATTCAAATGAACAACTGTTCATACAATGTGCACTGCAAAAAACAAAGAAAGGAGCCATCATGGAAGGGAAGCATGACCACCAGGCGCTGTTGCGCCACGTGCGGGAGGAACTGCCGGCAGAGGATCTGCTCTGCAATCTCTCAGACCTCTTTCGCATATTGGGGGACACCACACGTATCCGCATCCTGTATGCCTTGCTGGAATCGGAGATGTGCGTGTGCGCCATTGCAGAACTCCTGTCCATGACGCAGTCGGCCATCTCGCACCAGTTGAAGGTGCTGAAGGATTATGACCTGGTCGGCCGCCGCCGTGAAGGGAAGACAGCCTATTATTATTTAGCGGATGATCACGTCCGGACGATGATCGCCACGGGCTTTGAGCATCTGACAGAAGGGGAGGATACGGTAAAATGAAAAAGACATGGAAGATCGAGGATCTGGACTGCGCCCACTGCGCCATGAAGATACAGGAGGCGATCTCCCGTATCGATGGCGTCACCGAGGCGAGCGTCAATTACCTGTCGGGGCGCCTGACGATCGAGGCGGAGGAAGCGCGTATGCCGGCTATTTTGCAGGAGGCTATCCGCGTCTGCCGCAAAATAGAGCCGGATTGTCGCATCGGCCGGGAGGTATAGGATGAGCCGCAAAAACAAAAGGCGCCTCTGCGCTATCTGCGCCAGCGCCGCGGTGTTCCTGCTTGCCTGCCTGTTGCCGGAGGATCTTTTTCCGGCGGCAGAGCCGTGGTTGCACATCGCCCTGTATGTGGCCGCCTACCTGACGGTCGGATGGCGTGTCCTGTACGGCGCCGTGCGGAAGATCGCGGCCGGGCAACTGTTTGATGAAGAGTTTCTTATGTCCCTATCCACGCTGGGCGCCTTTGCCCTGCAGGAATACCGTGAGGCCGTCGCCGTGATGCTGTTCTTCCAGGTCGGCGAACTGTTCCAGAGTTTGGCCGTGGGGCGGAGCAGAAAGAATATCGCCGCGCTGATGGACATCCGCCCGGACTCTGCCGCCGTGTTGCGCGGCGGGGAGACGGTCGTCGTGTCACCGGAGGATGTGGCGGTCGGAGAGCATATCCTGGTGCGCCC
>CAYXDB010000172.1:0-1727 GCA_964463735.1 uncultured Ruminococcus sp.
GTCCTGCACACCCTAAAGAAGCTGGAGGGGGAGGGCTTTTCCGTAGAACTGCTCCCCGTGCACGCGCACGGCAATATCACCGCCGCAGAGGTGCGTGCCGCCCTGCGGGAGGACACCTGCCTGGTCAGCACCATGTTTGCCAATAACGAGATCGGCTCGATCCTGCCGATCGCCGAGATCGGCGCCGTTTGCCGCGCGGCGGGCGTGCCCTTCCATACCGATGCCGTACAGGCGGCGGGCCATCTGCCGCTGGACGTGCAGGCACAGCAGATCGACCTCCTCTCCCTCTCGGCGCACAAGTTCCACGGCCCCCGGGGCATCGGTCTGCTCTATGCCCGGCGCGGGATCCCGCTCATCAGTCTGATCGAGGGGGGTGCGCAGGAGCGGGGCAAACGCGCAGGGACCGAGGACCTGCCCGCCATCCTGGGGATGGCCGCCGCGCTGGAAGAGGCCTGCCGCACACAGGAAAACGACACCGCCCGCCTGGTCGCCATGCGCGACCGGCTGATCGCCGGGCTGTCCACCATCCCCCACGCCGCCCTGAACGGGGATCCGGTGCATCGGTTGCCTGGGAACGTCAGTTTCTGCTTTGAGGGGATCGAGGGAGAGAGCCTTCTCCTGCTATTGGATGCCCGCGGCATCTGCGCCTCCTCCGGCTCTGCCTGCACCTCCGGCTCTCTGGACCCCAGCCACGTACTGCTCTCCATCGGCCGCCCGCATGAGATCGCCCACGGTTCTCTGCGCATCTCCCTCTCGGCCGACAATACCGAAGAAGAGGTCACCTATCTGCTGGAGCAGATCCCCCAGGTCGTTGCCTATCTGCGGGGCATGTCCCCCCTGTGGCGCGATAAGCAGGCGGGGCGGCGGCCGTTCCTCCTGCCTGCCTAATATAAAGGAAAGAAAGGAATCTTGTCATGGCTCTGTATAGTGAAAAAGTAATGGATCATTTCCAGCACCCGCGCAATGTGGGGGTGATAGAAGACGCCGACGGCGTGGGCGAAGTGGGGAACGCCAAATGCGGCGACATCATGAAGATCTACCTCCGGATACAGGAGGACGTGATCACGGTCGTACGCTTTGAGACCTTCGGCTGTGGCTCTGCCATTGCCTCCAGCTCTATGGCGACGGAAATGATCAAAGGCAAACCGCTCTCGGAAGCGCTCCAACTCTCCAACCGCGCGGTGGCCGAGGCGCTGGATGGCCTCCCCCCGCACAAAATGCACTGTTCTGTCCTGGCAGAGGAGGCCATCCGCGCCGCCATCCGGGACTATTACGACCGGCACGGCATCTCCTACGATCCTGCTACGCTCGCCTCCTGTGACGGTTGCTGTGCGCACTGCCACGTCGAAAACTGAGCCGGAGGGACTGCCGTATGATGATCTCTACCCGCGGGCGCTATGCCCTGCGCGTCATGCTGGACCTTGCCATGCATGGCTCAAACGGACTGACCCCCATGCGGGACGTGGCCCAGCGCCAGCAGATCTCCCTGAAATATCTGGAGCAGATACTCCCTGCCCTGACCCGCGCCGGCCTGATCGAGGGGCAGCACGGCAGAGGGGGCGGCTATCGCCTGTGCCGTGCGCCGGAAGAATACCGCATCAGCGAGGTGCTGTGCTTGACGGAGGGGTCGCTTGCCCCCGTTGCCTGCCTCCAGCAGGGTACCCCCTGCGACCGCAGTACCTGTTGCCTAGCCCGCCCCCTGTGGCAGAATCTGGACACGGTGATCC
>CAYXDB010000173.1:0-1623 GCA_964463735.1 uncultured Ruminococcus sp.
CTTTATTGTAACATATCCCCCTTTCCCTGTCAAGAGGGAAAGGGGGATATGCGAGGATGCCAAACGAAAAGTACTTTTTGCCTTTCGGCCGCGCATTTATTGAAACATTACACAACACAGGAAGATCCGGGCGGAAAAAGGGTTGACAGCGCCGGGCACATCCGCTATAATAATAGGTAACATAAAGCAAAGGCGGCAGGCGCGGGGAGGAACAGGACATGGCGGAGAAAAACGAACGGTGGCAGTTGCAGATCACGGATCTGAACAATCTGGGCTACGGAGTGGCACGGCACGAGGGCAAGGTGGTATTTGTCTCCGGCGCGGTCGATGGGGATGAAGTGGAGGCGCGCGTCATCAAGGACACAGCCGGCTATACGGTGGCGCGGGCCGAGCGCATCCTCCATCCTTCGGCACACCGACAGGAACCGTTCTGCACCGCCGCCGGTTGCGGCGGCTGCGCCTATCTCCGCGTAAGCGAAGCGCATGAAAAAGTGCTCAAGCGTGCCCGGGTGCAGGACGCCTTTACCAAATGCGGCCTGCGAGAGGCGGTCGTGCTACCGGTCGAGGGGGCGGGCGGACGGTTGCACTATCGGAACAAAGCACAGTATCCCGTCGCGCCGGCCAAAGGGGGCATGGCGATCGGATTTTACGCTTCCAAGAGCCACCGGGTGGTACCGGCAGAGGACTGCCCCTTGCAGGCGCAGATCTTTGCCCCCATCGTGCATGAGGTGCATGCCCTGTGCGACCGGTATGCCATTCCCGCTTACGAGGAGGCCACTGGCCGCGGCCTGCTGCGGCATATCTATCTGCGCACGAATGCGGCGCAGGATCAGGTGCTCTTGACCCTGGTAGTCAATGGGCGGCACCTGCCGCAGGAAGAAGCATTGGTGCAGGCATTGCGCACGCGTTTTCCCGTCCTTTGCGGCATCCTTTTGAACGTGAACCAGGAGGATACCAATGTCATCTGCGGGGCAGAGTACCGCACATTGTGGGGCCGCGCGGAGATCGAAGATACGCTGGCCGGTGTGCGCCTGACGGTCGCGCCTGCCGCATTTTATCAGGTCAATCACGCGGCCACGGAGCGGCTCTATGCCTGCGCCGCCACGCTCGCCTCCTTGACAGGGAAGGAACTGCTGCTGGATCTGTTCTGCGGCATTGGTAGTATCGGTCTGTCCATGGCTCACTGCGTGCGCGAGGTCATCGGGATCGAGGTGGTGCCGGAGGCCGTTGCCTGCGCTAAAGAAAATGCCGCCCGTAACGGCATTACCAATGCCTCGTTTTATTGCGGGGATGCAACGGATACCGGGGCATTGCTGGCCGCGGCGGAGCGGGAGCGTGGCGCCGCCATCCGCCCGGATGTGGTCGTATTGGACCCCCCGCGAAAGGGGTGCGCCCCGGCACTGCTGGATCTGATCGCCCATTTACAGCCGGAACGTGTGGTCTACATCTCCTGCAACCCGGATACCTTAGCCAGGGACGTAGCCTATCTGTTGCCCCGCGGCTACCAGATGAGCGAGGTCCATCCCTTTGACCTTTTTCCCGGAACGGGACACGTCGAGACGGTTGTTAAGTTGGTTAGAAAAAAGCCTGACGCATATATCGACATTACGGTTGATATGGATG
>CAYXDB010000174.1:0-1621 GCA_964463735.1 uncultured Ruminococcus sp.
TCTTCTGAGATGGCCTTTAAGATCGCCGGTTCTATGGCCTTCAAAGAGGCTATGCGCAAGGCGAACCCGGTACTGCTGGAGCCTATCATGAAGGTCAGCGTTACCATCCCGGATGATTATATGGGTGATGTCATCGGCGACTTGAACTCTCGCCGTGGCCAGATCGAGTCCATGGAGCCGGTTGCCGGTGGCCAGCAGGTCAACGCAAACGTGCCGCTGGGCGAGATGTTCGGCTATGCGACGGCTCTGCGTTCCAGAACGCAGGGGCGTGGTGTGTACGCCATGGAGCCGAATGGCTTCACGGAAGTGCCGAAGTCCATCCAGGAAGAGATCATCAAGAGCCGCGCCAAGGCGGACTGATTCCCGTTTATAGCGTAGAGCACTACGCATAAAGCCATAAAAATTTTTTAGGAGGATATGAATCATGGCAAAGGCAAAATTTGAGAAAACCAAACCCCATGTCAATATCGGTACCATTGGTCACGTTGACCACGGTAAGACCACTCTGACCGCTGCGATCACGAAGTACCTCTCTCTGAGCGATTCTTCTATCGAGTTCCAGGCTTACGATCAGATCGATAATGCTCCCGAGGAGAGAGCACGTGGTATCACAATCAACACCCGTCACGTTGAGTATCAGACGGCAAACCGTCACTATGCTCACGTGGACTGCCCCGGCCACGCCGACTACGTGAAGAACATGATCACCGGTGCCGCACAGATGGATGGTGCTATCCTGGTCGTTGCTGGTACCGATGGCCCTCTGCAGCAGACGCGTGAGCACGTGCTGCTGGCCCGCCAGGTAGGCGTGCCTGCTATCGTCGTGTTCATGAACAAGTGCGATATCGTGGACGATCCTGAACTGCTGGATCTGGTAGAGATGGAGATCCGCGACCTGCTGAGCGAGTACGACTTCCCGGGCGACGACATTCCGATCATCCGCGGCTCTGCCCGTGTGGCTCTGGAATGCGCCAACAAGGATCCGAACGCGCCCGAGTATGCTCCGATCAAGGAACTGATGGACGCTGTTGACTCCTATATCCCGACCCCTGCTCGTAACGACGATCTGCCGTTCCTGATGCCGGTAGAGGACGTGTTCTCTATCTCTGGCCGTGGTACGGTTGCTACCGGTCGTGTAGAGCGTGGTGTCATCAAGATGAACGAGACCGTTGAGATTGTTGGTCTGGCTACCGAGAGCAAGCAGACCGTCGTGACCGGTATCGAGATGTTCCACAAGATCATGGACTTCGCTGAGGCTGGTGATAACATCGGCGCTCTGCTGCGTGGTATCCAGAAGAATGAGATCGAGCGTGGACAGGTTCTGTGCAAGCCCGGCTCCATTCACCCGCACACCAAGTTCCTGGGCCAGGTGTACGTCCTGACCGAGAAAGAGGGCGGTCGTCAGAAGCCGTTCTTCTCCGGCTATCGTCCGCAGTTCTATTTCAGAACGACCGACGTTACCGGCGTGATCGAACTGCCGGAAGGCGTTGAAATGTGCCGTCCTGGCGATAACGTCAAGATGACCGTGGAGCTGATCACTCCGATCGCCTGCGAGAAGAACCTGCGTTTCGCTATCCGTGAGGGTGGCCGTACCGTTGGTTCCGGCGTGGTTACCGACATC
>CAYXDB010000175.1:0-1554 GCA_964463735.1 uncultured Ruminococcus sp.
CCCCATCTGGAATCTGCCCCTGATGCATCCGGTCAACGTGGCGTACGAAGCGGCCACGGCAGACCTCAATGATGTGAATATGATCGACCCCTGGCATATGGCGGCCTACGGCCAGTCTACGGTAAACTATAACCGGGATGTAGAGATCTTCCCGGTGCTGAATGCGATCTTTGAGAAATTGATGGGCACCTCCCCCTACCGTTCCCCCACCGATATGGGGGTCAATATGGCGGGCTACTGCATCTGTGATGATGAGGTGTGCTGTCAGGCGGCACGGCAGGAGATCCTGCGCCGCTATTACAAGGCGCTGGTCAGCGAGGTCAAGCACCATGCGGAGGATCGTGAAGAATCGGAGAAGATCGCCCGCCTGATGCAGACGCTGAACCTGACGCCCGAAGACCGGAATTGTGCCGTGGCCGCCCGTACCTACGGGGCGGAGAAGGAGTGCCCCGCCGCCGCGATCGAGCTGCCGGATGGGCAGATCGTGTGTGGGCGCACGGGTGACCTCTTCGGCTGTTCTGCTTCTGTGATCCTCAATGCTCTGAAGGTGCTGGCCGGCATCCCGGATGAGGTCAAGTTGATCGACCGCTCCTGCATCGTGCCGGTGCAGGAACTCAAGACCCGTTATCTGGGCGGTAAGAACCCCCGCCTGCATGTCGATGAGATGCTGGTAGCGCTCTCTTCCTCCGCCGCCTTCAATCCCATCGCGCGGCAGGCCATGGAGCAGTTGCCTCGCCTTTCGGGGTGCGAGGCGCATACGACCGTGATCCTCTCCCATATCGATGAAAAGATGTTCCGCCAGTTGCACGTGAACCTGACATCCGAACCGGTCTATCGCGATAAGACCATCTATCACGAATGATCGTTCGCCACACCACCGCTCCTCTGTACATAAGCGGCACTTTGCCGCCCCCGTCATCCAGGCGCGATGTTGTGACATTTTTTGCAAAAAGTAAAGGGGCGTCTCATGAGACGCCCCTTTTTTGTGCCGCGCATATAGGCCTCCCTCCGGGAGAGCGGCCACGGGAGGGAAAATGGTTCCCTTTGCCGTGATTTTTTGTGGACCGTAGGGACAGGCTTCTTCGACTGTCCGAGAGGGAAATGTGCAGATCACATCGTAGGGACAAACGGTCATTCCCACCACGCGTACCATGTCGCAAAAATCGGCGAAGAAAATTTTGTGGACAGTCGAGGACGCCTGTCCCTACGGCATGTGTGTTTTTGCGTTCTGCGGACAGCCGGGGCGCCTGCCGCCGCGGCGTGACCGGCCCGCAGGGAGACGGTGTCACGTCTGCCTTGCGGCATCATGGCATTTTGTGTTACGCCCATAGGGAAACTGCGTGTGCCACCACGCCCGCGGGCACTTCACGCGCTACGCGTACTTCGCGCGCCGCAGGTGCTTTTGTCGTGCCGCAAGGCACGCTTAGTTCCGCAAAAGCAAAAAAGACTTGCTATTGCAAGTCTATTTTGCTTGGTGGGGGAAGGTGGATTCGGACCACCGAAGTCAGTGACAACAGATTTACAGTCTGCCCCCTTTGGCCACTCGGGAACTCT
>CAYXDB010000176.1:0-1542 GCA_964463735.1 uncultured Ruminococcus sp.
GCCGCTTCTGGTTCGAGCTGCCGCTGCTGGAACCGACCGCCCCGCCCGTACCCGAAAGATCGTAAGCGGCACCCCAGAAAAAACCAGAGAAAAAATGAAAAAACATGCCCGCTCCCGTTGACAAACAGGGGCGGGTGTGCTATAATGTTTTTTGTCATTAGAAAAACTTATGACAAGGGTTTCTATTATAAATTTAAATGGAGGGGCAAAAATATGGAGAGAACCGTAGGCACCGTGGTGCGCGGCGTGCGTGCACCCATCATTCGTCAGGGGGATGACCTGGCCGCCGTAGTGGCAGACAGCATCTGCACATGCCTTGCAAATGAGCATATCCAGGTAGGGGAGAAGGATATCGTCGCCGTGACGGAATCGGTCCTGGCACGGGCGCAGGGGAACTATGCAACGGTAGAGGATATCGCCGCCGATGTGCGCGCCAAATTCCCGCGCGGGCACGTGGGGGCGATCTTCCCGATCCTGAGCCGCAATCGCTTTGCCGTCTGCCTGCGCGGCATCGCCAAGGGCGCGAAAAAGATCACCCTGATGCTCAGTTACCCGGCGGACGAAGTGGGCAACCACCTGTTTGATGAAGATCTGATGGACGAAAAAGGGGTAGATCCGTATACCGATGTGCTCAGTGAAGCACAGTATCGCGCCCTCTTCGGCCACATTCTGCACCCCTTCACAGGCGTGGATTACGTCACCTATTATACCGACCTGGTGCGCTCCTGCGGGTGTGAATGCGAGGTGATCTTCGCCAATCGCGCTACGGCCATCCTGCCCTATACGAAGGATGTGCTGTGCTGTGATATCCACAGCCGCGCCCGGACCAAGCGCCGCTTGAAGGCCGCCGGGGCGGAGACCGTCTACGGGATGGATGACATCCTGTCCACCCCCTCCACCACCCACGGCTATAACGATTTCTGCGGCCTGCTGGGGTCTAATAAAGCCACCGAGGACAGCGTAAAACTGTTCCCCATCCATTGCCAGGAATTCGTGGACCGCGTGCAGGCCCTGCTAAAAGAAAAGACTGGCCACACCATTGAGGTCATGATCTATGGGGACGGCGCCTTCAAGGATCCGGTAGGGAAGATCTGGGAACTGGCCGACCCCATCGTTTCCCCCGGCTATACGGCAGGGCTCTCCGGCACGCCGAATGAGTTGAAGTTGAAGTATCTGGCCGATAATGAGTTCGCAGGTCTGAGCGGCGAGGCGCTCAAGGCGGCCATCTCGGAAAAGATTCGGGAAAAGGATGGCAACCTGAAGGGGCAGATGGCCTCCGAAGGTACGACCCCGCGCCAGTTGACCGACCTGATCGGCTCTCTGTGTGACCTCACCTCCGGGAGCGGCGATAAAGGCACCCCCATCGTGTATATCCAGGGATATTTTGATAACTATACTAAATAAAACGATCCCCCGCCGGCCCTCCGGCGGGGGATATTTTCTGTCGTCCCGCCGCCCCGTAGCAAGGCCACGGAGGCGCCGTTCGTTTCGCTCACTGTCTCCCTGCGGGTCGGTCACGCCGCGGCTCTGACATGCCCCCGG
>CAYXDB010000177.1:0-1510 GCA_964463735.1 uncultured Ruminococcus sp.
GCATCACCGCCACGGTCACGCTGGATCTGAACGGTCAGCACAAGGTGGTCACGGCAGTGGGCAACGGTCGTCTGGATGCCGTGGCAAACGCCATCCAGAGCGCGACCGGCATGGATTTCCACCTTGAGAACTACTCCGAGCACAGTCTGGACGAAGGCTCCACCTCCCGCGCAGCTTCCTATGTCGGGCTGGTCTGGGGCGACGGCAGCACCACATGGGGTGCTGGCACCGACACCGACATCATCGTTGCCGGCATCCGTGCACTGGTCAGTGCGATCAATAACAAGTAAGAATAACTCCTTCCGTCATCGCCTACGGCGATGCCACCTCCCTCTCCGAGGGAACTGCCACGGCGTAGCCGTGACTGCAGGAGTTCACCGACGATAAAAAGGAGATCACATCATGGGAATGACTCTGACGCAAAAGATCCTTGCTGCACACGCCGGTCTGCCGGAGGTCAAGGCAGGTCAGCTCATCAACGCCAAGCTCGACATCGTGCTGGGCAACGACATCACCACCCCGGTCGCCATCAACGAATTTGAGCGTGCCGGGTTCAACAGCGTATTCGACAAAGAGCACATCGCCATCGTGCTGGATCACTTTGTACCCAACAAGGACATCAAGAGCGCGACCCAGTCCAAGCAGTGTCGCGAGTTCGCCAACAAGTACGACATCCTCAACTTCTACGATGTCGGTCAGATGGGCATCGAGCATGCCCTCCTGCCGGAAAAAGGCATCGTGACCGCAGGCGACTGCGTGATCGGCGCAGACAGCCACACCTGCACCTACGGTGCGCTGGGTGCCTTCTCCACCGGTGTCGGCTCCACCGACATGGCGGCCGGCATGGCGACCGGCATGGCATGGTTCAAAGTTCCCTCTGCCATCAAGTTCGTGCTCAAGGGCGAGTTCAGCCCCCGTGTTTCGGGCAAGGATCTGATCCTGCACATCATCGGCATGATCGGTGTGGACGGCGCCCTGTACAAGTCGATGGAATTCACCGGTCCGGGCGTTGCCTCCCTGACCATGGACGACCGCCTGTGCATCTGCAATATGGCGATCGAAGCCGGTGCCAAGAACGGCATCTTCCCGGTGGACGAGGTCACCAAAGCTTACCTCAACGGGCGCAGCCAGCGCACCCCCGTTTATTACGAAGCTGACCCGGATGCTGAATACGAAAAGACCATCGAGATCGACCTTTCGGCTCTGGAGCCGACTGTCAGCTACCCCCACCTGCCGGAGAACACCCACCCCGCCAGCGAGGGCAAGGACATCAAGATCGATCAGGTCGTGATCGGCAGCTGCACCAACGGCCGCTTGGAAGACATGGAAGCTGCCTACAACGTGCTCAAGGGCAAGCACATTGCCAAGGGCGTGCGCGGCATCATCATCCCCGCAACGATGGCAGTCTACAAGGAGTGCATCCTGCGCGGCTGGACCACCGCCTTCATTGATGCAGGCTGCATCGTTTCCACCCCCACCTGCGGTCCGTGTCTGGGCGGCTATATGGGCA
>CAYXDB010000178.1:0-1449 GCA_964463735.1 uncultured Ruminococcus sp.
AAGTCCCCTTGGCAAGCGCCGCACAGAGCACCGCCCGGTGCGCCATGCTCTTGGAAGGCGGTGCCGTGATGCTGCCGCCCAGTCTGCCCGGGACCGAGAATGCCGCCTTCATCTCACAGATCCCTGCCGATCGCCCATGCGACCTGACGGCACTTTGCCATCGCCTGTGCAAAGGCATCCGGGGTCAGGCACTGTGCACCGTCGCTCCATGCGTGGGCGGGGTCGTGGTGGACCTCCACCTCCAGACCGTCGGCACCGGCAGCGATGGCAGCGATCATCATCGGTTCCACAAGGTTTGCCTTGCCAGTGGCGTGGCTGGGATCCACGATGATGGGCAGGTGAGTCTTTTCGTGGATGATGGGCACCGCCGAGAGATCCAGCGTGTTGCGGGTGTACTTTTCAAAGGTGCGGATGCCGCGCTCGCACAGAATGACCTGCTCATTGCCGCCTGCCATGATATACTCGGCGCTCATGATCCACTCCTCGATGGTGTTGCACAAGCCGCGCTTGAGCAGCACGGGCTTATGCATCTTGCCCACCGCCTTGAGCAGCTGGAAGTTCTGCATATTGCGTGCACCGATCTGCACCACGTCCACATACTCCTCAAACTCCGGGATGCGGTCCTCGCTCATCAGCTCGGAAACGATGGGCATGCCGGTCGCTTCCCGTGCCTTGACCATGTCCAGAATGCCTTCGGTCTCCAGACCCTGGAAGGAATACGGAGAGGTGCGCGGCTTGTATGCGCCGCCGCGGAAGAGGGTCGCGCCGCCCGCTTTAACGTTCTGGGCGATGCGCAGTGCCTGATCCGCGCCCTCAATGCTGCACGGGCCTGCCATGACTGCGATCTTCTCCTTGCCGCCGATCTTCACGCCGCCGCAGTCGATGACCGAATCTGCCGGATGGAACAGGCGGTTGGCGCGCTTGTAAGGTGCCGATACGCGGGTGACATTGTCGATCCACGGGTTTGCCAGCACATCGCGCTGGTCGATCTTGGTGGTGTCGCCCACCAGCCCGAACACATTGTAGTCCTTGCCGGTAATGAGGGTCACATCCAGCCCCTGCTTCTCGAATTTGTCAACGATCTTTTCCAGTTCTTCTTTCGGGGTCCCCTTTTTGGTCGAGATGATCATACGAAACTTCCTTTCCCATTTATCAACTTATTTAAAGCATCAGAAACATCATCCTCGCCCTCTCCGTCAAAACCCGACGGTTTTACCGCCTCTCCCAAAGGGAGAGGCAAGAGGTGCAGCGGATAAGTTTATGGTTTAGGACTTGGCTCTCCCTTTGGGAGAGCTGGCGCATCAGCGCCTGAAAGGGCGAGCCAGCCTTTTTACATCACGATATGTGCCTTGCTGCCGCCGTCGGTGCGCAGCAGCTGCATCAGGTACAGGCACGCGTGCAGGTAGCCCTGCGGTCCCTCCCCGATGAAATGCCCCTGACACCCAAAGG
>CAYXDB010000179.1:0-1417 GCA_964463735.1 uncultured Ruminococcus sp.
GGACAGCGCAAGTTCATGGGCACGCTGTGGAACACCTATGCCTTCTTTGTCCTATATGCCAACATCGACGGCTTCGATGCCACCCGCTACACGCTGGAGCGGGACAGCCTGTGCGTAATGGACCGCTGGATGCTCTCCCGCCTGCACACCCTGATCCGGGAGGTGGATAGCGACCTGGCGGCACTGCGCATTCCGGAGACGGCCCGCGCACTGGAATCCTTTGTGGATGAGATGAGCAACTGGTATGTCCGCCGCTCCCGCGAGCGTTTCTGGGGCAAGGAGATGACGCAGGACAAGATCAATGCCTATATGACGCTCTACACCTGCCTGGTCGAGGTGGCCAAGCTGGTCGCGCCGCTGGTCCCCTTCATGGCGGAGGACATCTACCGCAACCTGGTCTGCTCTCTGGACAAGAGCGCGCCGGAAAGTGTGCATCTGTGCCGCTATCCGGAGGCGGATGAGAGCTTTATCGATACGGAATTGGAAGAGCGGATGGAGGAAGTTCTGCGCGTGGTGGCACTGGGACGTGCCTGCCGCAATACTGCCACGCTCAAGAACCGCCAGCCCATCGGCCAGATGTATGTCAAGGCATCCTTTACCCTGCCGCGGTATTTCTGCCAGATCATTGAAGATGAGTTGAACGTGAAGCAGGTGACCTTCTCCGACAGTGTACGGGCCTACACGACCTATACCTTCAAACCGCAGTTGCGGACGGTGGGGCCGAAGTATGGCAAGCATCTGGGTGGGATCCGCGCGGCGCTGGCCACACTGGACGGCAATGCCGCCATGGATGAGCTGGAGCAGGGCGGCACCCTGACCCTGACGGTGGACGGCGAGGCGCTGGTGCTGGAGCGGGACGACCTGCTGATCGAAATGACGCAGCAGGCGGGCTATGTCTCCCTGACCGACAACGATCTGACGGTCGTGCTGGATACCAACCTGAGCGAGGAACTGTTAGAAGAAGGTCTGGTCAACGAACTGGTGAGCAAATTACAGAACATGCGCAAGGACAGCGGCTTTGAAGTGACAGACCGTATCACGATCGGTCTTGCCGGGAATGCGCGGGTAGAAGACGTGCTCCGCCGCCATGCCGAGGAAGTCATGGCGCAGACACTGGCGCTGGAGATCACCTACGGCACCACAGCAGAGCCCGCGCGAGAATGGAACCTGAACGGGGAAAAAGTCACGCTGTCGGTAACGCGCCGCGCTTAAAAGCGCCTCAAAAATGCTAGGGGCTGTCGCACATGGCATTTTGAAATAGAACCGTATACAAAAGAAAAAGATCAAGGTCACCACAGAAATGGCCTTGATCTTTTTGTTATGGTCGCACAGGGCGCCCCCGTAGCCTTCCTCCGGTAGATAAGCCTTCCTCCGGGAGGTAGTGAGCGAAGCGAACGGCGACGCGGTAGTGAATGAC
>CAYXDB010000180.1:0-1384 GCA_964463735.1 uncultured Ruminococcus sp.
GGGATGACATTCAGGCAGTACACATGATACCCGGATATACGCACAACATTATTAACCTGAGCCAAACGGAGAATCTTGTGACTGTGATGTGGGCAAACGAGCAGTTTGACAGGAATCATCCCGATACCTATTTTGAGGAGGTGCAGTGATTGGAGAAGGTATCTTTTAAGAACAACGGGAAGCTGAAGCTTTTGATCATAGTGGGCACCCGGCCGGAGATCATTCGATTGTCGGCGGTGATTAAGAAGTGCCGGGCTTACTTCGATACGATCCTTGCGCATACAGGACAGAATTATGACTATAACCTCAACGGGATATTTTTCCGGGAGCTGGAACTTGAGGATCCGGAGGTCTACTTGAGTGCTGTTGGCTCGGATTTGGGCGAGACGATGGGAAATATCATCGCAAAGAGCTATCAGCTTATGGCGGAGCTTCGCCCGGATGCGTTGCTGATTTTGGGCGATACCAATTCCTGCCTGTCCGCTGTTGCAGCCAAGCGGCTGCATATCCCGATCTTCCATATGGAGGCGGGGAACCGCTGTAAAGATGAATGTTTGCCCGAGGAGACCAACAGACGGATCGTGGATATCATTTCGGACGTGAACCTGGCATACAGCGAGCACGCCCGCCGCTATCTGCACGAATGCGGTCTCCCCAAAGAGCGCACCTATGTTACGGGTTCGCCCATGGCGGAGGTGCTCCACCAGAACCTGCGCGATATCGAAAAGAGCGACGTGCTACAACGCCTGGGACTTGCCCCGAAGAAGTATATGCTCCTTTCGGCGCACAGAGAAGAGAATATCGATACCGAGAAGAACTTTACAAGTCTTTTCACGGCAATCAACAAGCTAGCTGAAAAGTACGACATGCCGATCCTCTATTCCTGCCACCCGCGCAGCAAGAAGCGGCTGGAGGCGAGCGGGTTCCAGTTGGATGTGCGCGTGGTGATGCATGAGCCGCTTGGCTTCCATGACTACAACAAATTGCAAATGAACGCCTACGCCGTCATATCGGACAGCGGCACCCTGCCGGAGGAGAGCAGTTTCTTTACCAGCATCGGGCACCCGTTCCCGGCGGTGTGCATCCGCACCTCCACCGAGCGGCCGGAGGCGCTGGACAAGGCCTGTTTCGTATTGGCGGGGATCGATGAAAAGAGCCTGTTGCAGGCCGTATCGACCGCGGTCGATATGAACGACCAGGGCGACTACGGCATTCCCGTCCCCCACTATGTCGAAGAAAATGTGTCTACCAAGGTCGTGAAGATCATCCAGTCTTATACCGGGATCGTTGACCGTATGGTCTGGCGCAAGGGGTGAGCGGCCCTCCCCGGCCTTTTTCGGCCGGGGAAAACTTTTTTGCAAAAGGGGCGATAAATTTGCGAAAA
>CAYXDB010000181.1:0-1377 GCA_964463735.1 uncultured Ruminococcus sp.
GCATCTCCGATGCTGTCATCCTCTTGCTCGACATGAGAATGAAGTAGCCTTCACGTCCGCTGATTTGCGACCTGAAGCCGAATTATATAGCTTCTTCCCGGCTCAGATCGTCCAGCGGGAACCGGTGGTACAGCACAGTGTTCACGAACACGTTGCCGTTCCTGTACTTCTTGCGGAGCTTCCTCTTGCCGTCCAGGGACCTCCTGATCTCCATCATCTCGTCGTAGTCGTGCTCCGCCTTCCGACGGTACTTCTCCATGGCGTCGAAGTACTTCGACGCCGAGAAGTAGATGCACTTGGTGTAGCCGAGGTTGCCTCTGAACGTGTGGGCGCACACATCATCGTCCAGGCACTCCCACTCCGTTTCGGACGAGCGGATCTGCCCGTCGTTGGACTTATTGATCCGGGCGCGGGTGAGGAAATGGGATCCTGCGTCGGTGATCAGCTTGGCATTGTCCTTGGAGTATCCGCCGTTGTCGAACACGATCAGGCGGTCCGGGTCGAGGAAGGGACGGATCTGCTTGAACGTCTTCTCGAAATGCGTCACATCGATGGTGTTGCCGGTGACCACGGTTAGGCCTATCGGCATGTTCGTATCCGCATGCATGGAGAGGCCTATGGCCACCTGGGGCCTGTCGGACCTGTGGTCCTTGGAGTGGCCGAACCTCACGAGCTTCGTCGGCTTGCCGTCGAGGTATGTGGCCGACCGGTCCATGAAGACCTTGTTGTACTCCAGACCGAACTTCGACTTCAGCACCGTGTTCATGTGCCTGATGATCGGATCCATGTTCTCACCCAGGATCTGTCCGACCCGATAGAGGTCGTTCTTGTCGACATCCTCTGATAGGCCGTATTCGGCACGGACGTCATTGTCCTCGATGACGTCCTCCAGACGGTTGATGGACAGCCCCCGGTCCTGCATCGCGCGGGATACCAGCGCGATGCACACCTCGCTGACGCTGGCGCCCTGCTTCCGTTTGAGTCCGGATAAGACCCTGTCCATCTCCAGAGCATCGAAGACCATCGCTGTGACCGTCCTCGGTCCGCACTGCACGGTCACGTTCCCATTGGGCTCCAATGCGGTCGATATGAGCCTTATCTGCCCGTCGACCACCTTCCGGTCGCTTCTGCGGTTCTTCGCCGTGGTACCTTCCTGCCAACTCTCATCGGAAGGTCTATCCGATGGAACAGGATCCCGGTCGATGCGGATCGGGTTCTGTGGTTTGTTGGTGCAAAAGCATGACCCTCCGCGCTTCTAACGTTTCGTATCCTAGGGGCCTTGCGCATCCCGTTCGATCTGTGGGTCCGCCCATCACTTCTTTCGCACCCACGCGTGTACGGCTCTTATATTAGACAACTGAGAAAGTCGGGGTATAA
>CAYXDB010000182.1:0-1360 GCA_964463735.1 uncultured Ruminococcus sp.
TCGTTACTTCCCGATAATCATGCATCTTCAGCTGGTTCAGCACCTGAGGCACCTTATTATTCGGTATCTTCGCCAAAGATGCATAATACGGATTTTCGTCCATCTGATAATCCCTTATTTTCGCTGTTTTTGCACCGCGCAGCGTATCCAGGATTACGGTTACTCCATATCTCTGAGAACTGCTGTCGATACATCCAATGAGATTTTTTACCACATCTGTTACATCGGTATCTTCAAACTGTGTCTGGCAATTCGAACAATTTCCGCAGAAATTGCTTCCGTACTCACCAAAATAGCGCAGAATATATTCCCGCAGACATTCGTTGGTCGTACAGTAAAATACCATTTTTTTCAAACGTTCCTGATCCCGTTCCAGAATCAGTTCTCGCGTTTGCATATCCAATTCTTCATTATCCCGGTCATGATTGATAAACAGCTGATTTGTGATCACATCCTGACCGCTGTAATATAAAATGCACTCTGCCGCTTCACCGTCACGGCCTGCCCGTCCCGCTTCCTGATAATAGCTTTCCACATTTTTCGGCATTCCGTAATGCAGAACAAAACGAACATTAGATTTATTGATGCCAAGTCCAAACGCATTTGTCGCAACAACAATCGGCACTCGGTCATAGATGAAATCTTCTTGATTTCGTTTTCTCTCTTCATCACTGAGTCCTGCATGATACCGCGTTACAGAAAAACCATCTTTCACGAGACGTTCGCACATTTCTTCCACATGTTTTCTGGTCAGACAGTAAATGATACCGCTCTCTCCTGCATGCTCTGTCAGATATTCCCGAATCGCACCATAGCGGTCTTTCGGCCGTTTCACTGCAAAATACAGATTCTGACGGTCAAATCCTGTGGTCACTGCAAACGGATCATTCAGCTTTAAAATATCAATGATATCATCGCGTACCGTCTTCGTCGCCGTTGCGGTAAATGCACTGACAACCGGACGATACGGAAGCCGTTCCACAAACTCCACAATTTTCAGATAACTGGGACGAAAATCCTGTCCCCATTGAGATACACAATGTGCTTCATCGACTGCAACCATAGCTATCTTAGTATGAAGCGCAAAATCCAGAAACGAATCCGTCAAAAGACGCTCAGGCGCTACATAAATGATCGGATAACGTCCCTGTTTTGCATATTCCAACGCCTTAAAATACTGATTGGCTGTCAGCGAACTATTCAGATATGCCGCATGAATGCCATTCTGATTTAAAGCTTTTACCTGATCGATCATCAGAGAAATCAGCGGCGATATCACCAGGGTAATGCCGTCCATCAGCAGTGCCGGAATCTGATAACACAGAGACTTTCCGGCACCTGTCGGCATGATTCCCAACGT
>CAYXDB010000183.1:0-1349 GCA_964463735.1 uncultured Ruminococcus sp.
TATAACATGCCCACCTCCCTCCCGGAGGGAGGCCTGTATTGCGCGGCTCCTTCCGTCACGCCGCGGCTTTGCGCGGAGCGTAAAAACACAAATACCGTAGGGACAGGTGGCATCTTGAAAAAGCAGGCACGCGCGGGATAAAACAACGGGGGCTGTCACACATGTGTGACAGCCCCCGTTGTCCGCCCGGGGGGACCCGGGCGGTGAGGACGTGGAAATTTTGCTTTCGCCAGGGGAGGCGGCGCGGGCGCCGCCCCGCCTACGGCGGGCATTATTTTGCCAGATCGGTCAGGTGGGCGAACTTCTTCTTGGCGTTCTCCTCGGAGGCGGCGAACAGGGCCTCTGCTCTCTCCGGGAAGGACTGTGCCAGGCGGGCATAGCGCACTTCACTGCGCAGGAATGCCTGATAGTCGCCGGTCGGCTCTTTGCTGTCCAGCGTGAAGGGGTTCTTGCCCTCAGCCTTCAGGGCCGGGTTGTAGCGGAACATCTGCCAGTAGCCGGCTTCCACTGCCTTCTTCATCTCCAGCTGGCAGTTAGCCATGCCGCCCTTGACACCGTGCATCTCGCAGGGTGCATAGCCGATGACGATGGACGGGCCGGGATATGCCTCAGCCTCTGCCAATGCCTTCAGCGTCTGGGCCGGGTCAGCACCCATGGCGACCTGTGCCACATACACATACCCATAGGACATGGCGATCGCCGCCAGATCCTTCTTGCCGATGGCCTTACCGGCGGCGGCGAACTGCGCCACCTGGCCGATGTTGGAGGCCTTGGAAGCCTGACCACCGGTGTTGGAATACACCTCGGTATCAAAGACCATGATGTTCACATCTTCACCGGAAGCGATCACGTGATCCAGACCGCCGAAGCCGATGTCGTATGCCCAACCGTCGCCACCAAAGATCCAGATGGACTTCTTGGCCAGGTAATCCTTGCCCTCCAGGATCTTTGTGCGCTCTTCACAGTCACAGTCGCAGGCCTCCAGCATCTCTACCAGGGCGCGTGCGGCAGGGCCGTTCTTCTTGCCGTCATTGCGGGTCTCCAGATATGCATCGATCACGGCCTTCTTGTCCGCATCGGTCACCTTGGCGGTCAGGGCTTCTACATAGCCGATCAGGCGCTCACGCAGGGCCTTCTGGCCTACGGCCATACCCAGACCGTGCTCCGCATTGTCTTCAAACAGGGAGTTCGCCCAGGCAGGACCGCGCCCGCTCTCACGGTTGACCGTGTAGGGCGTTGCCGGGGCAGAACCGCCCCAGATGGAGGAACAACCGGTGGCGTTGGAAATATACATCCGCTCGCCAAACAGCTGGGTGATCAGGCGGGCATAGGAGGTCTCGGCACAGCCG
>CAYXDB010000184.1:0-1298 GCA_964463735.1 uncultured Ruminococcus sp.
CCTTTATCGGTAACCAGGGGAACGAGACGACCTGGATGTTCTACATCCAGCCGACCGTGCATTATGTAGCGGGTGAGGCGTATGCCAAGGCAGAGGCCAATGTCACCCTGACCGATGCATTCGGCCTGAACCTGTATGTCACGGATGCCGATGCCCTGACCGATGTGACTGTAACGATCCTGCCGCTGGAGAACAAGGCGCTGACGATCGAGGACATCACGGGCGGCAAGAAGGTCGCAAACGTCTCCGCGCTGGATCTGAATGCGCAGGTGCGTTATCGCATGACCGCTAAGCACAACGGCACGACCGTAGTGCTGAAGATAGGGACCATCTCGGTGGCGGAGTATCTGCGTGCACTGGTAGAGGATACCGAGCAGGCAGACGCGACCCGCGACCTGGCCTATGCCCTCCTGAACTACGCTACCGCCGCACAGAACCGCTTCGGTGCGACTGGCACGGCCTTCAATGACGGCCTGGAATACACGTATAGCAACACGACCCTGACGCCAGAACTGACCGGTAAGGGTGATGTGGTGACCGAGGGGACCCAGACCGGCGCTTCCTTCTATGGTGTGGCGCTGACGGTAGAGGATACCCTGGGCTTCAAGCTCTACATCGATACGGCTACGGCACAGGATGCGACCAAGGTCGTGCTGAAGTACAAGATCGGCACGGGCGACGCGCAGAGCGTAGAAGTAGTGAAGCGCGGTGATCTGGATAATGGTTGCTGCTTCAAGGCATTTGTGGATGTGGCTATGGCGGATTACGCGACCGACTATACCTTCTGGGTAGAGATCGATGGCACGCAGGCCAGCCCGGCCCTGACGTATAGTGTGGCACTGTATGCCAACCGTATGACGGAGGGTGAACAGGTCGCCCTGCTGAAGGCCATCGTCACCGTCGGCAATGCTGCAAAGGCATATCTGGCTTGATCGGTAAGAGAAAGGAGACGGATATGAAGAACGAGAAAAAGATCTATTGCACGCCGGTGTGCGGGTTGGTCGCGCTGGAGAGTGAGGACATCATGATCCAGTCCGATGATCTGAACGTCACCAATCCGGATGTGCTCGCAAAGAAAGTATCCCTGTAAAAGAAAGTACCCTTGTATATAGCACGCGGGGCCGCCCTCCTGGGCGGCCCCGCAAACTATTTGCCTCGGTAGGGACAGGCGTCCCGTGGCCTTCCTCCGGTAGATAAGCCTTCCTCCGGGCGGCAGTAAGTGAGGCAAACGGCTTCCCCGTGGCCTTCCTCCGGGAGGTAGTGAGCGAAGCGAACGGCGACGCGGGAGTGAATGACAT
>CAYXDB010000185.1:0-1262 GCA_964463735.1 uncultured Ruminococcus sp.
TGCCTACATGGCCGCCCAGCGCCCTACGGTGTCCGCGGTCACGGTCGTGGAGCGGGATCCGGCCGTTTTGCATCTGTTCCGCACTTTCCTGTTGCCACAGTTCCCCTGCCGGGACAAGATCACCCTGGTGGAGGCAGACGCCTTTGATTTCGCCGCCCGGCAGTTGCCTGCCCTGCACGCCACGTGTGCCTTTGTCGATCTGTGGCACGATGCCCTGGATGGCCTGCCCTTGTACATCCGCATGCGCCAGCAGGAGGCCGCCAGCCCGGATACCACCTTTTTTTACTGGATCGAGGATATGCTTCTTTCCCGCTTGCGTGACCAGGTGTTTGCCACGCTGGAATCCGCCTGTGACGCGCCAGTCGCCGCCGATAATGGCCATACCGTGCACGGCATGGACGAGGTGCGGCAAATGCTCTCGGACAGGTATCTGCGGGAATTGACGCTTTCCCTGCGCCCTGTTCTTTCTTAAATCGGAGGTCAAGATATATGACGATCTATGCCATGTTGCAGGCGGATGAGGACATCCGCACCTATATCCGCGCCGCAGACGATTCTCTGCGCGCATTGGGATTTACCGAACACAGTTTTGCCCATGTGACACGGGTGGCAGAACAGGCCGGGGCGCTCCTGCAGGCGCTGGGCTATGATGCACACACCGTGGATCTGGCGCAGTCTGCCGGGTACCTGCACGACCTGGGGAACCTGGTCAACCGGGTGGATCACTCACAGAGCGGCGCCCTGATCGCCTACCGTATCCTGTCGCAGAAAGGGTTGCCGGCCGCCGATATCGCCACGATCGTGACGGCCATCGGCAATCATGATGAAGGGACCGGGGTGGCGGTCAATCCGGTCGCCGCCGCGCTCATCCTGTCGGACAAATGCGATGTGCGCCGGAGCCGTGTGCGCAATACCGATTCCACCACCTTTGATATCCACGACCGGGTGAACTATTCCGTCACGGAGGCCGCCCTTTCCCTGGCACCGGAGGAAAAAGCCCTGACCCTGACGCTCTCGATCGACACCGTCATCAGCCCGGTGATGGACTATTTTGAGATATTTCTCAAGCGCATGACCATGTGCCGCCGTGCCGCCGAGGCGCTGGGGCTTTCCTTCCGCCTGGTCATCAACGGCCAGCGCCTGTTCTGAACGGCGGTTGCCCTTTTGCAATTTTTGCGCTGAAACCATAAAAAAGATCAAGGTCATCTGTGTGATGACCTTGATCTTTTGTTAGAGCCGCGCCATATAGGCCTTCCACCGGT
>CAYXDB010000186.1:0-1253 GCA_964463735.1 uncultured Ruminococcus sp.
CTACCTCCCGGAGGGAGGCCTGGGAACGCGACTCCTTTCGCGCCCGGAGGGAGGCTTATTTTTTTGCTTTTTCACTCCCGGGGAGAGGCCACGGGGGCCTGTCCCTACAGTTAGAACCTAATACGCCCGGTTCTTCTGCTACTTCCCGCAGGACACAGGTATAGTAACCGCCTTCTCCTGCCATACTGAATAGCGAGAAAAGGAGGATAGCATGGACGAAACAGAATTCTATCAAGAACTTTATCGTTCCAGTGATATCGGATACGACGCGGTCAACGGATTGCTGGGAAAAGTGACAGATGCCGACCTGCGGCACGATATGGTATTGCACATGGAGGGATACCGGCACTTCGGCGATCTGGCAAAAAAAGAACTGGCGCGGGTACAGGTCGAGGCAAAGCGGGCCCCTTCCGTTATGCAATGGCCGGCGCGCATCGGCATGAAGATGCATACCCTGCTGGACACCACGCCGGCACACATCGCGGAGCTGATGATCAACGGTTCCAATATGAGTATGCTGGATATGCACAAGCATCTCAACCAATTGCGCAAGCGCGGGGATACGGACGAGGCCGCTACCGTGTGCCAGCGCATGATAGACTTTGAGCAGGACAACATCAAGCGTATGCAAAAATATGTCTGAATGAGAACGTCATCTGCCGCACAATAGGTGTCAAAATACCGTGCGCGGCCGAGTGATCCCCCACACGGCGCCCAACAGAGAGGCCGCCCGCGGCGCGCAGATCGCGCCGCGGGCGGCTCTAAAACAGGAGGGGCTTCTTGCCGGATCGGTAGTTACCGCTAGCGGTTGATCTTGGGATTGTCCGTGCGCTCCAGCAAATAGTCGATGGAGACGTCAAAATAATCGGCCAGGCGGATAAGGGTGGCGTAGTCTGCCTCGCGTTCACCGCTCTCATAGCGGCTGATGCTATTCTGATTCATGTTCAGATCCAGCGCCAATTTGATCTGCGAGATCTTTTTCCCGGCACGTAATTCTCTCAGTCGCATGCATATCGCCTCCTTGCCTCACTATATATTATACCGTTCCGGGATAAGAATTACATCCCGTTTTGGTATAAGCCAAGGCAACACAGCAAGCGCCAACGCGATAAGAACGGCCCTTTGAGCAGGGGTGGATCCTTGCGAAAAAAGAAAACAGAAAAAGAAAAAGAGACGAGCCAAACAACTCGTCTCTTTTGGCAAATACTCATTAAAAACCGAACAAGGGAGAAACGGAAGCCAGAGAACTGCCG
>CAYXDB010000187.1:0-1235 GCA_964463735.1 uncultured Ruminococcus sp.
GAGATGGCAGATAAGAAGGCCGGCATGACGGGCGAAAATCTGCTTTCCATCCTGGAGTCCCGCCTGGACAACGCTGTGTACAGAATGGGCATGGCTGCCAGCCGCAAGGAGGCACGCCAGTTGGTCCTGCACGGTCACTTCACCCTGAACGGCAAGAAGGCAACCGTTCCTTCCATCCTGCTGAAGGCTGGCGATGTGATCTCCGTGAAGGAAGGTTCCCGCGATAGCGAGAAGATCAAGGCTCTGGCAGAAGGCATGGCTACCAAGGTAGCACCGAAATGGCTGGATGTTAACGCAGCCGACATGACCGCCAAGGTCCTGAACGCACCGGCCCGCGATGATGTGGACTTCCCGTTCACCGAGCAGTTGATCGTCGAACTCTATTCCAAATAATAGCCCCTCCGATCGCCAGTGGGAGATCGGGGCGGGGGCTTTGCGCCTGACCCTGGCTGCCTGACGGCGAAAATGACATGTATTTCCGGGTCCGTGTGACCCATCCCCACATTTCACTTGAAGGAGGATTCTGAAATGATTGAAATAGAGAAGCCCAATATTACGGCAAGCATGCTGCGGGAGGATGACTCAGAGGGTGAATTTGTTGTAGAGCCGCTGGAAAGAGGCTATGGCACTACGCTCGGTAACTCACTGCGTCGCATCCTGCTCAGTTCCTTACCCGGATATGCGGCAACCGCTATCAAGATCGATGGCGTGATCCATGAGATCAGCACGGTCAGTGGTGTAAAAGAGGATGTACCGGAGATCGTTTTGAACGTGAAGGGTATCGTGGCAAAACTGCATACCAGCACCCCCAAAACAGTCGCCATCGATGTGACAGGGCCTTGCCAGGTCACAGCAGGCGATATCACGCCGGACGCCGATATCGAAATTCTCAATCCGACCAAGCATATCGCTACGGTGGGAGCGGGCTCCCGCTTCTATATGGAGCTGACCTTTGGCGCTGGCCGTGGGTATGTGTCTTCTGATAAGAACAAGCAGGAGTACATTTCCACCATTGGTGCCGGTGTGGGCGCCCCGATCGGTATGATCTTTGTCGATTCCATCTTTACCCCTGTGTACAAGGTGGAATACAAGGTCGAGAATACCCGTGTCGGTAACATCACGGATTATGACAAACTGACCATGAAGGTATTGACAAACGGAACGCTCTCCGCGAAGGAAGCGCTTTCGCTTGGAGCCAAGATTCTCAACGAGCATCTCAACCTGTTCGTCGATAT
>CAYXDB010000188.1:0-1231 GCA_964463735.1 uncultured Ruminococcus sp.
ATTGGTGCTATCGTGGATCGTATTCTTTAAGGTAGTCATGCTGCATTATCCTCCTGTGTTTTCTTTGATTCCAGATACCGCCGCATGGCGTCACGCTGATTTTTTCGCTTTTCATCCAGCTTTTGAGCGGCTTCCGGGTCGGTTTTGGCTTGCTCTTTCAGCTTGTCATAAGCTGCTTTTGCGTCTTGGTTTCGCTTTTGACGCTTCTGCTCCAGCTTTTCCGCTGCGGCAGGGTCGGTCTTGGCTCTTTCCTTGAGATTATGGCGTGATTCCAATGCTTTCCGGGCATAGTAAGCACGCTTCTCTGCCAGTTCTTTGGCGGCTTCCGGGTCAGTTTCTGCCCGTTTTACGAGGTCTGCATGGGCGGCTTTCCGCTTTTCAGAATGGGTTCGATTATATTCCCGATTCCGCTGACGGATCTTCTCGGCATACTCCGGGTCGTTCGCTCGCCGTTCCCGCTCCGCTTTGTTTCTTCGATCACGGATTTCGGCCTCCTTTGCCAGCATTGCGTTTCGCTCTGCAATGGCTTCCGGGTCACCAGCTTCCGCAAGGGCCTTCAGCTCGCTGCGGGTACGCTTTGCCTTTTTCTTCTGTCGTTCTGCTTTCCTGCGCTCAGCCTCCTGCATCTTTTCCAGCCGTTTCCGTTCCTTTTCTTCCATCTTGCGGATATATTCGGGGTCGGATTCCCGGAGCGCTTTCAATTCAGCCTGACGTTTTGCATTCAGTTCTCGCTTCCGCTTCCGCTTGGCTTCCAGTTTGGAAACGGCCTCTGGGTCACCGGCCTCGGCAGCTGCTTTGAGTTCCATCCATTTTTGATGGCTTTTCTCATTGGACTTTTGCTTTTTGGCCTTTTTCTTTGCTTCGATCTGAGCATCGATCATTCGAATCCGTTCTTCTTCGCTGATTTCCTCCGCAGGTGGGCGATACTCTCCGATGAAATTGAAGTGGATATCGATTCGTTGCTGGCGGTATGCACCTCGTCCTCCGGTCGGTGCGTGGACTTCTACTTTTTCGATGAATGCGTACAGCATATCGTCCGTCAGCTCTTCACAGTTCTGGTATTTCCGAACCAGTGCCACAAAGCGCTGCGGGTCAACTTTGGGAGATGAAGCATCTTCGGCTTTGGCTTCCAGTTCAGCGATCCGTTTTTCGCACTGTCCCTGTTCCTCATCATACTGGGCCATCAGGCGTTGGAACTGACGGTCCGGCAACTTTCCGGTCATATTGTTTT
>CAYXDB010000189.1:0-1231 GCA_964463735.1 uncultured Ruminococcus sp.
CGGATGCCGCAAGGCAGACGTGACGGAAGGAGCCTGCGTACCTCAATGTTAGGTTTCTTGTAGGTTGATATAGGCCTTGCGTACTATGACCATTGACCTCTCACAACCTACAATAAACCATCGGCGCACCTACGCAGGCTCCTTCCGGTTCGCTACGCTCACCACCTCCCTCCCGGAGGGAGGCCTGTATTGCGCGGCTCCTTCCGCGCCCGGAGGAATGCCTGTCCCTGTGGCATTTGTGTTTTTGTGTTCCGCGGCGCGGGCCGTCCCCTAAGATCAAAAAGCGCCCCGCCCCCTGCGTGCAGGGGGCGGGGCGCTTTGGTTGCGTGTGGCGAGATCAGTTGAACTCATCCTCCGAGACTTGCTCTTCGGTCGGTACGGCGGCGGCGGGGGCGGTGTGTTCTTCATCGTCCTGCCCGTGCGCCAGATCTGCGGCGATCTTGTCAGCATCAAACTCGATATCTTCACTGTCTTCCAGTCCGGCCTGGATGGTGTCCAGCTCGGCACAGGTCTCTTCCTTCAACTGATACAGCAGGTAGGCGGCCGTGCCCCCTTCCATTGCGGAAACAGCGAGGAATGCGGCGGCGATGCTCTTCTTCTTGACACACAGGATGATAAACATAATAAAGAAGGTGAAGGACTGTACCAGCATGGCCAGTGCCACATACAGGCGTGTCTCCTTGAGTGAGAACAGTTTCTTGTCTTTCATACGATATCTCCTTTATATAAATTTTATGCGGGATCGGATGCCTGCCCGGCGTTCTTCTTCAGGTAGGCGTTGATGAATCCGTCCAGGTCGCCGTCCATGACGGCGCCGACGTTTCCGTTCTCATATCCGGTGCGGTTATCCTTGACCAGCGTATACGGCATAAAGACGTAACTGCGAATCTGTGAGCCCCATTCGATGTTGTTCTTGGTACCGGCGATGTCCTCGATGCGGTCCAGTTTTTCCTGCTGTTTGATGGCCAGCAACTTGGAGCGCAGCATCTTCATGGCAGTCTCTTTGTTCTGCAACTGGCTCCGCTCTGTCTGGCAACCGACCACGATGCCCGTGGGCAGGTGCACGATGCGGATGGCAGAGTCGGTCTTGTTGATGTGCTGTCCACCGGCGCCGCTGGAGCGATGCGCGGTCACCTCGATGTCCTCCGGCCGGATCTCGATGCTCTTGTCATCTTCGTCGTCAAATTCGGGCATCACCTCGACCGATGCAAAAGAGGTCTGCCGCCGCCCC
>CAYXDB010000190.1:0-1216 GCA_964463735.1 uncultured Ruminococcus sp.
AAGCTGTTTCTGCAAGTCAGGATTCAGCGTGAACACGCTGTAAGTCCCGTCATCGCTGGCGTAGATCATGGTTTCCAGCTTACACATTGTCAACGAGTTCCTCATCTTCGGTTTCCTCAAACATCTCAAGCCCCAATCCTCATCACGTTCGATGTCCTTTGCCAGCTTTTCCATCCCGGCATAGCACTCCATCTCGGAACGGACGAAGTAGAACATCTGGTCATACCAGCGTTCCAAATACAGCGATTCGTCCTCCAGCTTGCGGACAAAGTCGAACACCAGCCGGTTCAGATCAGGATCAACCGTCAGGCCGGCAACCTCATAGAGCCGCTTGCGGGTCAGTGCAAGATCGGGGTTGCCGTAGGCATAGAGCAGCTTCTTTTCATCAAAAGTCAGTTTCATAGGCGTGTACCTCCGTATCAAAAAAGGGCCTGCCATGTGCAGACCCGATGTAACGAAAAGACCGCCTTGCAGTTGTGCAGGGCGGTCAAGGGAACTCAGGATTGGAGAAAATCTCTGAGTTCATCACCGAAATAGGAGATTTTTGCGATGAGTGCCATCGCTATGTAAGGCAGAGCAAAAACGACAAATCCGGTTATCAGCATCTTCAGTACCTCGCCGCCACCTGCCAGCCCCATGACCCAGCAGGCCAGTGCCGTGAAGAAGAACAGCCCTGCGAGTAAATTTGTTACTACCGACGAGAAAGTGGCAAGAAAGATGCCAGTCCACTGCACCAGAATCAGCAGCAGGTAAAGCGGCAGGACAGCCAGTTTCAGCATCAACTTCAGCACGGTCATGGAGGGCACCTCCTTAGATGAAGATCAGTTCTTTCTGAATGATTTCTTCGGCACGGTTGCGGATGCTGTTCATCCTGCGCACCCATTCCAGTTGATTTTCGGCTTTCAGGGCTTCGGTCACGCCCTCTGCATCCTGCATCTGCCGGATGATGAGGGTAAGCTGTTCGTCTGCCTGTTTGTCCAGAGTGGCAAGGCGGCTGCTCAGTTCGCCGGACAGGACAAGCTGATTGTACCGGACGGGATGATGTTCTTGCAGATAACTTTTATGTAGGCGGCCCCACCGCCCGGTGGGGTGCTGCTCTGTCGGGGCTGCTACGGTCAGGTTCGGCAGATAATGGTCATTGACCAGAGTGTAATCCAGACCATTGGTGCTATCGTGGATCGTATTCTTTAAGGTAGTCATGCTGCATTATCCTCCT
>CAYXDB010000191.1:0-1197 GCA_964463735.1 uncultured Ruminococcus sp.
AGCTGGGTGATCAGGCGGGCATAGGAGGTCTCGGCACAGCCGGCGCAGGAACCGGAGAACTCCAGCAGGGGCTGCTTGAACTGGCTGCCCTTGATCGTCTCGGCGAACAATTCCGGCTTCTCGGCGACTTCCGCCACGCAGTAATCGAAGGATGCCTGCTGGGCACGCTCCTGCTCCTGCGGTACCATCTTCAGCGCTACCTTGTCGGTGCCGTCCTTAGCGGCCTTGGCATTGATCGGGCAGGCCTTGACACACAGGGTACAGCCCATGCAATCCAGCGGGCTGATCGCCATGGTGAACTTGTAGTCGGTCTTGGCGACCGGCTTCGCGGTGAACTTGGTGCCGGCCGGTGCGGCGGCAGCCTCCTGCTCCGTCATAGCAAAGGGACGGATGGTGGCATGCGGGCAGACGTAGGCACAGTTGTTACACTGGATGCAGTTCTCTGGGAACCAGGTCGGCACTTCCACAGCGACCCCGCGCTTCTCGTAAGCGGCCGCGCCCTGCGGCAGGGTGCCGTCTACATATTTCTCAAAGGCAGAGACCGGCAGGCTGTCGCCCTGCATCTTGGATACCGGCAATACGATATCCTGCACGAAGGAGACCAGCTCGGGGCGGGTGCCCTTGACGGTGGCGGCGGCCGGTGCGGCCGTGGCGTTGGCCCATGCGGCGGGCACTTCTACGGCGTGCAGTGCGTTGACACCGGCATCGATGGCCTTGTAGTTCAGTTCTACGACTGCCTCACCCTTTTTGAGGTAGGACTTCTTGGCCATGTATTTCATATAGTCCACAGCCTGGTCGATGGGCAGGATGTTGGCCAGGGCGAAGAAGGCGGACTGCAGGATGGTGTTCGTCCGTTTGCCCATGCCGATCTCGATGGCCTTGTCGATGGCGTTCACCGTATAGAACTTGATGTGGTTCTGTGCGATGTACTGCTTGGTCTCGGCGGAGAGGTGCGTGTTCAGCTCTTCGTCCGTCCACTGGCAGTTCAGCAGGAAGGTACCGCCCGGCTTGACATCGTTGACGATCTTATAGCCCTTGAGCATATAAGAGGGGTTGTGGCAGGCAACGAAATCTGCCTTGGTGATGTAATAGGTAGACTTGATCTTGTGGTCGCCAAAACGCAGATGCGAGATGGTCACACCACCGGTCTTCTTGGAGTCATACTGGAAGTATGCCTGGATGTACTTGTCGGTGTGG
>CAYXDB010000192.1:0-1142 GCA_964463735.1 uncultured Ruminococcus sp.
GTGAATGACCTCGCGTCATGCTCGAGCATTGCCATATAAGCAAAGCCGTGCGCATTTTCACGCGATGAGCGGGCATACTTTATTTTGTAAATTTCACCGCAAAACGAACCAAACGGTCGCGACAACGCAGTATAACAGCCGTGCGAAGCTGTCCCACCGGATTTCCCGGTGCTTTAGCCAGAAAAGCCTCCATCCCGTCAAGCGGTGCGGTCATCGTCAGTGTCCTGCCGTCCTTTTCGGCGTGAAGCGTCAGTGCTTCGCCTTCGACTCGCCGTACATCGGTGAAATGCTCATAGCCATCGCCCTCCGCCGTCAAGGTGCGTGCAGCGCAGATTACACCGTCCCATCTGCCGTCGATCACCGCGCGAACACCGCTTGGGGTCGTCTCGATATGCGTTGGGAGAACCATGTGCGGCTGTGCCCCGTTTACCGCTACAGTATTGTGCGAAGTCGCTTTTATATACCAGCTTTGATAGAGCGGATGAGCGTAGGTACACCATACTGCCTCATCCAGAAGCTGCGGCATGAGCTTTGACGGCTCCTTCTTTTCGTAACGAGCCGTCGTATGCGGCGCAATCGGGGCAAACGAAGGCGTGTCCCCAGCCCGATACCTAATCCAACTGATCGCGAAAGCTGTCGATCAGCGTATGAGTCGTTTCGCAAGCCTGCTTAACTATGTCGTTATAACGATACGCCGCTTCACGCTCATCCGAATGGATGAGCGTGAGCAGCTGCTGTTTCGTTTGGTTCATTATCGGTAGTTATCAGCCGTTTTCTCTCTTTGCGTCAAGCTTTGCCTTCTCCTTGATCGGGAGACCGAAGAGGTTGATGAAGCCCTGAGCGTCGAACTGGTTGTAATCCTCATCCTCGCCGAAGGATGCGGTCTGCTCATCGTAAAGGGTGTAGGGCGAGGTAACGCCTGCGTTGATGATGTTGCCCTTGTAGAGCTTGAGCTTGACATCGCCGGTGACGCGCTCGTTTACCTTGTCAACGAATGCGCAGATAGCCTCGCGAAGAGGAGTGAACCACTGACCGTTGTAGGTGAGGTCTGCCATCTTGGGAGCGATCTGAGCCTGCATATAGTGGAAGGTCTCCTTGTCAAGAGTGATCGTCTCGAGAACATTGTGAGCCTTATAGAGGAT
>CAYXDB010000193.1:0-1133 GCA_964463735.1 uncultured Ruminococcus sp.
TAAAATTGTCGATCATGGCATTGTACTTTTCCAGCGTTCCGGGCTGTAATTTCTGTACCGCCCATTCTGTCCGCCATCGGTCTATGAATTCCTGCAATGTGATCTTGCGCCCGTCCAGTGACAAACCGTTTTTGCATCGCTGTTCAAATTCTACTGCGAACGCTTCCACGGCTTTCTGCTTCTTCTTTGGGGTCAAATTGTCATCCGGGTGGAATGTAGTGGTTTCAAAAATCTTCTTTCCGAATACATCCCGCCCCATGCTGACGGTAATCAGGTAGGAATCCCCCCGCTGCTTAATGCTTGCCATATTGCTCTGCCTCATCATTTGCTGTGTGATCTGCCCACACTTTAGCGGTAACATAGAGCATTCTCAAGCGTTCCAACGGCATCTGGTACATCTCTTGAGCCGTAGCGGCCATTAATACCGCACGATCTCGCACCTCGCTATCACTTGCTGCGACGATCCCCAATCCGTGGGTAAACGCCTCTATAATCCCAATTTCTCGGTCTGTGGCATTAGTCAGTCGTTCAATGATATTCTGCATTTTGAGTTCTCTGTTCATAGTTAATTCCTCCATAAAATATTGACTTTCGGAGGAGCTAGGGCTATAATGGCGGTAGCCCCTCCTGTTTTTGGACTTGTGGCGGCTAGGCTCTTTGCATTTCGTCTTGGCGGGCTGATGCAAGGGGCTTTTCTAATTGCCACGGTGATATTATAACACGGTTAACCGTGTATGTATATTGGCAGAATCGCCAATGTTAACCGTGTATATTTAGATATTATTTACACGGTTGACAGTGCTAGTGGTGTATGTTAGAATATAGAAAACTATGAGAATGGGAGTGAACGCTATTGCCTATATCTGATGCGAAAAAGAAAGCAAATGCAAAATGGGATAGTGAAAATATGACCACTATCGGCTGTAAGATCAAAAAGGGTCATGCAGAAAAATTCAAAGTCTACTGCGAATCTCAGGGCAAAACAAGCAATGCTGTTCTTCGGGAGTTTGTTCTAACTTGTATCAATGAAAACAACGAATTTAACACTCAGGAACATCTTTAAGCACGTCCCCGGTTTTTACGCCGGGGGCTTGCTCTGCCTATGGGTGTTCTTATGCCCTGTCAAGCCGCAG
>CAYXDB010000194.1:0-1127 GCA_964463735.1 uncultured Ruminococcus sp.
ATCACTGGAATGACTCTTTCCGAAGTAAAGGGAATAACCGCCGACCTCCGGGACGAGATATGGTCCGTCTGAGGATGATCGGTGTCAACGGTCGGGGATTGGTGTCACTTTTTTGACACCAATCATGACACCATTCGATTCAAGCAAACAACGATACAGAAACGGGATCGAACGAAGGATCCGGAAGTCCATCGGTCGGATGATGGTAAAGGGTTTTTCCGGTCCGTCCTCCGGACCGTTGGATAGGTTCCTCAGAACCTGCTCCTGTCCCTTCTCTCTGTGGGCTGGTGCTTTCTGAAGCAGTCCCTGCAGTACACGGGCCTTCCCTGGGTGGGCTTGAAGGGAACCTCGCACTCAGCCCCGCAGTCGGAGCAAGTGGTCTTGAAGAATTCCTTGGGCCTGTCCCTGTCATTTCTGTATCCGCCGTATGCCATATCTTTCACCTTCTCGGTACGGTATCCAATAAAACTCCTCGGGCCTGTCAGCGGACAGTCGGAATAGTAGTTGAACGCCTGTCCTTACGTAGATGAATCGGGTATAAGAAGATAGGCAGGAGGTCTCACAGACCGCCGCAATCCGGACATGTCCAGATGCCCTTGTAGGAGACCATCATGCCCCCGCATTTGGGACACAGTTGGGACTGCCTCCTCTCGGCACCGGTCACCCTCTTCCCGGACAGGTCGGCGTTGGCCCAGGACATCAACCCCTGGAGCTCGGTGAAACGGTCGTTCTTGTCCGGACCGTAGTATTGGAGGTTGTCCGCCTCGTTGTACAGGCGGATACGCATCTTGTTCAATGCGCGGGCCACGTTGTTGAATGTCCCCAGACTCACCGTCTCCGCGGGGAGCACGTTCTTCCTGTACCTGACATCGAGGTACTCGATGGATGAGTCCAGGAACCTGTCGAAGGCCATCTCGTCAGGGTACACGGGCAGGGACATGATCAGGTCGTGTTTGGAGACCAGTTCGGGGTTGCGGGAGATTATCCTCTCCATAACGACCTTCATGTCGGCACGCATCTCGCCGTTCACCTGACCGTAGATCCTTCTGACGTGGTCCAGGTCCTCCTTGCGGGCGATCGAAGCCATGCGGACGGCGGCACGGTGGAACTCGATACCGGTTGTGTGG
>CAYXDB010000195.1:0-1107 GCA_964463735.1 uncultured Ruminococcus sp.
AGATTTGTGTTCTGTCCAATGGTATGGAAACTCGTCTGGGCAGCTTTGCCGCAGGGTATGAATTCTTCTTTGAATGGTTGAAAGTTAAGAACGAAAAAGAAAATCCGGACAGAAAAGCTATTCGTGAGAACTGTACCAGTTTGGAGTATTTTATTGCCGGTCTGTGCGAACCTCAAAATCTGTTGGATTACATAGAGAACTTCATTCTTTTCGACCGCCGCAGAACAAAGATCATTGCAAAGAACCATCAGTTCTTTGGCGTGAATAATGCCTACAATGCGTTTCTGCGTCGTGAGGAACTGAAAGGTAAGTTGGGTGTGTTCTGGCATACTCAGGGTAGCGGTAAGAGCTATTCTATGGTTATGCTTGCCCGTAAGATCAAGCATAAATGTACTGGTAATTTTACCTTCCTTATCGTTACCGACCGTGAAGATTTGGATACGCAGATTTATAAGAACTTCCTGCGCACCGAGTTTATCACCGACAAGGACAAGGTGCAACCCGCCAACAGCAAGCAGTTGCGTGAGGAACTGAAAACCAATAAATCCATTCTGTTTACGCTGATTCATAAGTTCAGATATGACAAGGGAAAGAAATATCCTGTCCTGTCTGAACGTGATGACATCATCGTTATCGTTGATGAAGCACATCGCACACAGTATAAGGATTTGGCAGAGAATATGCGAACCGGCCTGCCTAACGCTCAATTCCTGGCATTTACCGGTACACCCCTACTTGGCGCAAAGCGACTGACCAATGCGTGGTTCGGTGATTATGTCAGCGAATACAATTTTGCAGAATCTATTAAAGACAACGCTACCGTACCGCTCTACTATGTGAAACGTGTACCGGAAGTGGAGCTGCAAAACGATTTCCTTGATTCCGATTTTGCGGAAATTCTGGAAGAAGAAAACCTAACTGACGCAGAGCAGCGTCGATTGGAAAATCACTACGCAAAGGAACTGGAAGTCATCAAGCGTGATGACCGTCTGGATGCTATTGCTCAGCACATTGTTTACCATTTTCCTCGCCGTGGTTTCCGAGGAAAGGGTATGGTTATTTCCGTAGACAAGTTTACTGCCGTGAAGATGTACGATAAAGTAAGCT
>CAYXDB010000196.1:0-1064 GCA_964463735.1 uncultured Ruminococcus sp.
GGCACGCCGCCAGCGTTCGTCCTGAGCCAGGATCAAACTCTCTAAAATATTGTATCTAATCACCCAAAGGCGCTTAAACCTATTTCAGAGCTCTTAGCTCTTTTCGATACTGACGTATCGTATTTCCGTTACTTCTTTCGAAATCCGGTTTACTGTCGCAAATTTTTATTTACGCTCAAAAAAATCTCAAGGGTTTCTTTGTATCTCGTTGTTTAATTTTCAAGGTTCGTACTCTCTTGAGTAGCTCTTTTCGTTCGCCCCTCTCGAAGAGTGCTTGAACATTTTATCACTTTTAATGTTCTTTGTCAAGACCTTTTTTGAAGTTTTTTCGGTTTCTCTCACACCCTCCCGGGCAGTTCGACCGTCGCTCTCCTAAAAGCTTTTCTCGACTCTTTTCTTTTCTCGTCTGTCGCTTTCCGCAACCGACGAGTTGAAATTATATCACTAACATCCTCAAATGTCAATACTTTTTTTCAACTTTTTTCAAAAAAATCCAACTTTCTTCGCGATTGGATTTTTTATACTATATATAGTGTACACAGCGTAAACAGACTACTATAATTCCCAAAATGTTATTACTCCGGCATATATATTATTGCAACTGTCCTACTACACTGTCATCGCATCTATACCAATTTCTGCCTATTTTAATACAATAAAAATTATCGTATACTGTTTTGTAACTGCCTTTATCCCCTTTTACATTTATTTCCACACGCAACTTTGCTGCTTTTTTCGGCAAGGATGCATACTTATATGTATCGGATAAAGTATCGTTTAAATCTTCCAATTCTTCATCTGTCAAATAATCGACAGATACTACACTGTAATCGGCAACAAAACCTTCTCCGCATTTATCATTATAAAACGCCACACTTTCACGCAAGGATTCGGTAAATGCAGAAAATGTTTCTTCATCCTCATAATACCTATTATCTTTTTTATATGAGACAATCTGTTCATCGTAAAGCGAGTAATAGAGGTTCTCGTCGTGCGTTGATACTGCGCGAGCGAATTTTTTGACAACAGTATCCGGCTTGGTTCCTGTAAAGAAACCTATACAT
>CAYXDB010000197.1:0-1042 GCA_964463735.1 uncultured Ruminococcus sp.
CCTACCAGCGGGAGGATCTTGCCGCCCTTGCCGCCCAGCAGCTCAACGCACTGGCACAGAAGGTCAGCGCCCGGCTGGGTCTGACCCTCACCGCCGGGGCAGATGTGCGGGACTATGTTGCCGCACAGTGCTCTAAGGAAAAAGGTGCAGCGGCGCTGGAGGACTGCTGTGAGCGCATCTTCCGCGCTCTGAGCGAATACTGCCTGCAAACGGATGCCGCACTGTCCGGCACAGTGCAACTGACCGCACAGCCGGACGGTCTGCAATTCTCGCTCAACGGCGCTGCACCGAGCGATCTGTTCGCCCTGCTGCCCGCCGAATATACCGGTGCGGTGGACGAGATCCGCGCCGAGCTGAACGAGCTGGTTGGGCTTGCCCCGGTCAAGGAATATGTGTTCGGTCTGGCAGATAACCTTCAGGTCCAGCAGCGCCGGGCACAGGCAGGCTTCAAGACCGCCAGGCTCTCGATGCACATGATCTTCACCGGAAACCCCGGCACCGGCAAAACGACCATCGCCCGGCTGGTGGCAAAGTACCTCAAAGCCATCGGCGCACTCAGGGGCGGGCAGCTGGTGGAGGTGACCCGCGCAGATCTGGTCGGGCGATACACCGGGCACACCGCACCGCTGACCAACAGCGTGATCGAAAGCGCACTGGGCGGTGTGCTGTTCATCGACGAAGCCTACAGTCTCTACCGCGGCGAGCAGGACAGCTTTGGTCTGGAGGCCATCGACACCCTTGTAAAGGGCATGGAGGATCACCGCGACGAGCTGGTGGTCATTCTGGCGGGCTACACCAAGGAGATGCAGACCTTCCTGACCGCAAACAGCGGTCTGGCAAGCCGCTTCCCCAACCAGATCGAGTTCCCGGATTACACCGCCGACGAGCTTCTGGATATCACCTCCGTGCAGGCAAAGAGCAAAGGCTACCGCCTTGCCGAGAGCTGCACCTTCCCGCTGCTGGGCTACTACAAGCGCCGTCTGGCACTGGCCAGCCGCACCGCCGGCAACGGCCGCCTGGCGCGCCACACGCTGGAAAAAGC